>NZ_JAEKNS010000131.1:0-94149 GCF_016464765.1 Candidatus Aeolococcus gillhamiae
GGCATCATGTTCGGCTATGCCTGCACGGAGACGACGGCGCTCATGCCGGCCCCGCTGCACTACGCCCACCAGATCCTGCTTCGAATGCGCGACGGCCGCGTAGCTAACGACCCGGCGGTCGCCGGCCTGCTGCCCGACGCCAAGAGCCAAGTCACGCTGAAATACGTCGACGGCAAGCCGGTCAAGGCCACCAGCATCGTCGTATCGACGCAGCACGAAGAGGGCATGGATCAGGCCGACATCAAGCATCGCCTCAAGGGCTTGATCACCGACATCCTGCCCGAGGGTTGGATGTGCTCGGACTCGGACCTCTACGTGAACCCGACCGGCAATTTCGTCATCGGCGGCCCCGACGGCGACGCCGGGCTGACCGGCCGCAAGATCATCGTCGACACCTATGGCGGCGCCTCGCCGCACGGGGGCGGAGCGTTCAGCGGCAAGGACCCGACCAAGGTGGACCGCAGCGCCGCCTACGGGGCGCGCTGGGTGGCCAAGAACCTCGTGGCCGCCGGGATGGCCGCCAAGTGCGAGATCCAGGTGGCCTACGCGATCGGCGTGGTGAAGCCGGTCTCGGTGCTGGTGGAGACATTCGGCACCGAGACCATCCCCGTGGAGCAGATCGAGGAGCTGATCAACAAGCACTTCGACCTCTCCCCGTTCGGGATCATCTCGGCGCTCGAGCTGCGCCGTCCCATCTACCGCCAGGTGGCGGCGTTCGGTCACTTCGGACGCCATGACCTCGACCTTCCCTGGGAGCGCACCGACCGTGCCCTGGACCTCGCCGAGGAAGCCGGCACGACGCCGATGCTCGCTGTCGCGGCGGGCTGACCCCGCACTCTCGTCTCCTCGGTCATCATCGCGGCCGTGGCTTTGCACATCCTCGTCCTCGCGGGGGGCAGCGGCACTCGGCTGTGGCCCCTGAGCCGCGGCGCGCGGCCCAAGCACCTCCTGTCGCTGGGCCCTGACGGTCAGACGCTGTTGCAGGCCACCGTCGAGCGGGTGGCGCCCCTGGCCGACGAGGTTCACGTGGTCACCGCCGCCGAGCAGGCCGAGGCCTGTGCCGTCGTGCTCCACGGCACCAGTGCACCCGTCTCGATCATCGCCGAGCCCACCGCACGTGGCACCGGTCCCGCACTGGGGCTGGCGGTTCATCGGATCGCCCGACGCGACCCCGATGCGCTGATCGTCTCCGTGCACGCCGACCACCACGTCGACGACACCGAGGCATATCGCGCCGCGGTGCTCGCCGTTGCCGGGTGGGCGGCCGCGACCGGCGGACTGGCCACGATCGGGCTGCCGCCCACCTTCCCGTCGACGGCCCTGGGCTACATCGCGGTCGGGGCGGGCGAGCCGCCCGACCGGTGGGTGTCCCCGCCCGGTCCCGCCGCCGACCCGGTCCTGCTCGCCGCGGCGGCGGCCCTGCCGGCTGCGCACGCCGACGCCTTCGTGGAGAAGCCTCCGCTCGACCGCGCCACCGCCTTCTTCGAGGACGGCGACCACCTCTGGAACCTGGGCCTCTTCGCGTGGACGGCCGCCGCCTTCCTCGCCGAGCTGGCCGGCGCGGACGCCGGCCTGGACGCCAAGCTCCGCGACGTCGTGGATGCGCAGGCGGCAGGCGACGAGAAGGGTGCCGCGCAGATCTACGCGAGCCTGCCCGCCATCGCCGTCGACCCGCTCCTGATGGAGGGCAGCGCGAGCCTCACCGTGGTGCGAGCCGGGTTCGGCTGGTCGGACCTGGGGTCGTGGTCAGACCTCCTCGCCGCGCGGGCGGGGCGCGCCGACGACGAGGGCAACGTGGTCGACGGCGACGTGTTGCTCATCGACTCCCGCGACTGCCTGGTCGAGGCGGTCGGCGGCCGCACCGTCGCCGTGCTCGGCCTCGAGGGGATGGTGGTGATCGATACCGGCGACGCCGTCCTGGTGATGCCGGCCGGCGCCTCGCAGCAGGTCAAGGCTGTCGTCGAACGGCTGCGCAGGGAAGGGCGTACCGAGCTGCTCTGAACCGTTCCGCGGCGACGCTCAGGGCGGGGTGGGCTTGGCGGTGAGCTCGAAGGTGACCGAGGCGATTGTCCCCAGCGGCGCCGGCCCGGTGAGCTCGACGGCGGTGGCGCTCCCCGGGCTCACGTTGATCTGGCCGCCGCTGACGTCGCCGATGAGTGCGTGGTGCGGATCGTAGAGCGACCCGCGGATGCTGATCGCGATCGTGGACTTGGCGGTGGATCGGACCGTCAGGTGGGCCACCAGCGAGCGCGATTCATCCAGCTTGAAGGTGACGGACGCGGTGTCGATGGTGGCGCGGGCGTTGCCCTGCTGGCCGACGGACACCGACCTGGTCGCGAACGGGCTCGCGGACGGCGCCTGCGGCAGCTTGGTGTCGTCACCGCATCCGCTCACGCATGCGAGCAACACCGCGACGCAGGCGGGGCCGAGAAGTCGTCGCAGCAGCCGCATTTGCGGCATCGTAGCAAGTGGGTCCGGCGACCCCAGCGGTCGTCTGGCGTGTCCGGACGTCACCCCCCATCGGGCAGAATGCGCGCTGATGGCAGCTGAGATCCATTTCGGGACCGACGGCTGGAGGGCGGTGGTCGGCGACGACTTCACCTACGAGAACGTCCGTGCTGTGGCCCAGGGAGTCGCCGCCTACCTCGATGGCGAGTCACGCCCCGTGGTGGTCGGCCACGACGCCCGCTACTGCGCAGAGCTATTCGCACGCGAGGTCGCCCGCGTCCTTGCCGCCAACGGGCGGAGCGTCATCCTGCTCGACGGCGTCACGCCCACTCCGGCGGTGTCCTGGACGGTGGTGCAGAAGGGCGCGGCGGGAGGAGTTGTGGTCACCGCCAGCCACAACCCGATGGAGTTCAACGGTCTCAAGTACAAGCCGGATTTCGGCGGATCAGCCTCGCCCGAGGTGGTCGAGGAGCTCGAGAAGAACACGGTGAAGGCGCTCTCGAAAGGCGTCAAGACGATGCCGTTCGAGGAGGCTGTCAGCTCGGGTGGGGTCACGCTTCTCGATCCCCTTCCCTCGTACTGTGAACAGCTGGGACGGATGGTCGACCTGCCCCGCCTCCGTGGCGCCGGGCTGAAGGTCGCCCACGAGGCGATGTACGGCGCCGGCGCCGGGCTTATCGCGCGCGTCCTCGACGGTGGCAGCACAGCGGTCACCGAGCTGCACGGGGAGCGCAACCCCGGCTTCGGCGGCATGCACCCGGAACCGATCGACCGGTACATGCCGGAGGCGATGGCTCTGATGGGCGAGGGTCGCCACGACGTGCTCATCGCCAACGACGGCGACGCCGACCGGGTCGGCATCATCGACGAGACCGGGCGGTATGTGAACCAGCTCGAGGTGATGGCGCTCTTCACTATGTTCCTGCTCGAGAAGCGCGGCGAGCGCGGCGACATCGTGCGTTCCCTGACCACGACCGGCATGGTCGACGACCTCGGTGAGCGCTTCGGCGTGACCGTGCACGAGCTGCCCGTGGGTTTCAAGTACATCGGCGCCTGCATGCGCGAGACCGATGCGCTGCTCGGCGGTGAGGAATCTGGCGGCTTCGCATTCCGCGGCCACATCCCCGAGCGCGACGGCATCCTCGCCGGGCTGTTGATGGCCGATATGATCGTCGAGTACCAGCAGCCGCTGTCCGAGATCCTCGAGCACCTCTTTGCGCTGGTCGGTCCGCACGCCTACAAGCGCGACGACATCCGCTTCGATCGCGACGGCTACGAGAAGCGCAAGGCGGACGTGTACAAGCGCATGCAGAAGGACGCACCCAAGGAGCTCGCCGGCGAGGAGGTGATCCGCACCCGCACCGACGACGGGTTCAAGTTTTATCTCGAGGACGGATCGTGGGCGCTGATGCGGATGAGCGGTACCGAGCCGCTGATGCGCGTGTACAGCGAGGCAGCCACACCGGCACGGGTCGATGCGCTCATCGGGGCACTCGAGCAGCACGTCGGCGTGCGGGTGGGTCCGGACGGGACAGCGCGTGAGTGACGTCGTCGACTCCGCGGACGTCCAGGCGGCCAACACGAGCCGCATCGACAAACCCTGGGGCCACGAGCTGCGCTGGGCGATCACCGACCGCTACCTGGGCAAGCTCATCCACGTCAACCGCGGGCAGCAGCTCAGCCTGCAGTACCACGTGCAGAAGGACGAGTCGATCTACATCGCCTCGGGCCTGCTCGACTTGGTCCTGGAGGACCACGCCGGAGAGGTGCGCGTGCATCGGATGACGCCGGGCATGAGCGCGCGGGTCCGTCCCGGGCGCCGACACCGCTTCATCGCTGTGGAGGACACCGACCTGTTCGAGGTCTCGTCGCCTGAGATCGACGACGTGGTACGCCTGGAGGACAGCTACGGACGCGAGGGCACCAGCTCGGCCTGAGTCCCCCGGTGGATAACCGGCCCAACACTCGCCGCCGCCGCGGCAACGCCTTCTACGCTGAAAGCGCCCGTGCCGCGCTGGGTATCGGCGGCGAGGTGCACTCGCTGGCGGACGTTCCTCTTCCGCTGGTGCACACCGCTCTCGGGATCGCGGTGTGCGCGGTGGTGGCCGCGCTGCGTCCCCAGGTTCTCGGGCTTCGCGCCAGCGTCACGGTCTGCGGTTCGCTCGCGCTGCTCACGGCGCTGACGCTCACCCTGTACGACCGGCTCGTCTACGGTCGCGATCTGCGCCACGCGCTGGCGGCGACCTTCCTACCGTTGGCGGCGATCGGCGCCTTCGTGGCGGTGCTTGCGGGCACCGGCGACCTCCTGTTGCGTCTGCCGGCGGGGCTGGTGACTGCGCTGGTGGTCGGGGGCATCCCACATCTCGGCGGCCTGCGCGCGGCCGGGCGGGAGGGGATGGTGACGCGGCTGCTCCGCGACGGCACCGGCGTGGTGGTGCTCGCGCCCCTGCTGCTGGCGGCCTACAACGGCACCCTGTCGAGATCCGCGAGCGCCGCGCTCGCGGGCGCCTCCGTCCTGCTCGTGTCCGCCGACGCCCTGCTCACCGAGGAGCTCCACGGGCGCGTTGCTGTCGCCGGGGCCGGGTTGATCGCGGCCATCATGGCCGGGCTCGTCTTCGTGTTGCCCACCGGCGGGCGCGACACCGTTCGCACCGGGCTGCTTCTGGTGGTCTGGTACGGCCTGCGCGGACTGGTCGGCGCGTCGTTCAGCCGCGGTCGCACCCGCGGTTTGGTGATCGAGTACGCGATGTTCGTCGCACTCGCGGCCGGGGTGATCGTGGCGCGCGCGTTGCGCGGGTAGCGGCTAGCGGCGCGCGGCGCGCACTGGGCGGATGGAGCGGGAGCGGCGCCCGGCGTACAGCGCGGCGTCGGCGCGCTTCACCAGCGCATCGACGCTGTCCTCGGCAGCAAGCTCCGCGATGCCCACGCTGATGGTGCCGCCGCTCTGCTTCTCCACGTGCGCGGACAGGGTGGCGGCGGTCCGCGCGGCATCGGCAGCGGTGCTGTCGGTCAGTACGCAGACGAACTCGTCGCCGCCGTAGCGGATGATCAGGTCGTAGGAGCGCAGACGGTCGCGCATCGCCGCGACCGTGGCGCGCAAGCGTTCGTCCCCGGCGGCGTGGCCTGCGCTGTCGTTGACAGCCTTGAGCCCGTCCACGTCGACGAAGATGACCACCAGGCCCTTGCCGGCAATGCGCCGGCTGCGGTCGATCTCCCGCTGGAGCGCGGCCATGCCCGCGCCGCGACGCAGGGCGCCCGTCAACTCGTCGACCGTGACCTGGCCCGCCAGTCGGGCGCACTGGTCCACCAACGCCCGGAGGCGGTCGACTGCGCGGCCGACGTCCTCGTCGCGCATCCGGCCCAGCGCGGCATCGGGCACGCCGAGAGCCGCGGCGAGTACCCGGCGCGCACGGGGCAGGGACAGCCCGGCACGTTCGTGCGCCTGGGTTGCGCTGGCCCAGCCCACCAGGTCGGCGGTGACGTCGCTGAGGTCGGGGAGGGCGGCCGCCAGCGCCTCGCGGCTCAGCTCGTATGTCTCAGCCGCGTCCTTGGCAACCGCCGCCTCAACTCCCGCGTTCTTGACCTGGCGTGCCACGCGATCCCCTTCATGCGTTCTGGCTGGTGCCAATGGTGACACGAACGCAAGTTCCGTGCAGACTGCCGGCTACATCCCCAGATAGGCGCGCTGAACGTCGGGGGAGTTGAGGAGCTCCTCGGCCGACCCCTTGGTGGCCACCTCACCATTCTCGAGCACGTATCCGCGGCGCGCGGTGTTGAGGGCGAGCAGCGCGTTCTGTTCGATCAGCAGGACGGTGGTACCGCCCTGGTTGATCTCGCGGATGACCGCGAAGACGGCGTCCACCACGATTGGCGCAAGCCCCAGCGACGGCTCGTCCAGCAAGAGAACGGTGGGACGAGCCATCAGAGCGCGCCCGATCGCCACCATCTGCTGTTCGCCACCGGAGAGGCTCCCCGCCAGCTGGCGCGAGCGCTCCTTCACCCGCGGAAACAGCTCGTACACACGGTCAAAGTCAGTGCGGATGCCGGCGCGGTCGCGCCTGGAGTAGGCACCCATCTCCAGGTTCTCCCTCACCGTCAGGCGGCTGAAAAGGCGCCGCCCCTCGGGCGCGTGGCCGACGCCGAGACGAGCGATCTTCTCCGAGCCGAATCCAGAGATGCGCTCGCCGCGCAGCAGCACCTCCCCCTTGGCGGGGCGGACCAGGCCGCTGATGGTGCGCAGCGTGGTGCTCTTGCCGGCCCCGTTGCTGCCGATCAGGGCGACGATCTCGCCCTCGTTAACGATGAGCGAGACCCCGCGCAATGCCTGGGTGCGTCCGTAAAAGACGTCGACGTCGCGCAGCTCGAGGACAGGTGCTCCCTCGAGCGCGGGATCACGCGCCGGTGCCACCTCGGCAGTAGTCATGCGCCGCCGCCCATGGCTGCGGCTGCCCCTTGGCCGAGGTAGGCCTCGATCACCTGGGGGTTGTTGCGCACATCCCGAGGCACGCCCTCGGTGATCTTCTCGCCATGGTCGAGGACGACGATGCGATCACTGATCTCCATGACCACCTTCATGTCGTGCTCGATGAGAAAGATGGTCAGGCCCTCGTCGCGCAGGCGCGCGATCAGACCCATCAGCTCCTTCTTCTCCTGCGGGTTCAAGCCCGCCGCAGGCTCGTCGAGAAGCAGCAGGCGCGGCTGGGTGGCCAGCGCCCGAGCGATCTCGAGACGGCGCTGCAGTCCGTACGGGAGTTCGCGGGCGTAGGAACTGGCGTAGCGCGCGATGCCGAGCTGGTCGAGGAGGTCGAACGCCAGCTCCTGGACGGAACGCTCCTCGCTGCGCGCTCGCGGCGTCATGAGCGCGCCATCCCAGACGCGCTCCTTCATCCACCAGTGAGCGCCGACCATGACGTTGTCGAGCGCGGTCATGAACGAGAACAGGCGGATGTTCTGGAAAGTGCGCGCGATTCCCAGCGTGGTGATGCGATGCGGTGCGAGGCCGACGATGCTCGCGCCATCAAGGCGGATGTCACCCGACGTGACGGGAAAGAGGCCGGTCACGCAGTTGAAGGCGGTCGTCTTGCCGGCGCCGTTGGGACCGATCATGGAGAGGATCTCCCTCTCACCGACCGTGAAGGTCACGTCGGACACCGCCAGCAGGCCGCCGAACCGCTTGTTGAGGTTGGTCACCTCGAGCAGCGCCACCTCAGGCTATCCCCTGCACGGCGGCCAGCGACTCCCCCTCTCCACCGGTATTGTGCTCGAGCTCGATACGACGTGCACGACTGGGCAACAGGCCGCCAGGTCGGAAGAGCATCATGAGGATGAGCGCAGCGCCGTACACGATGTATGTGTAAGAGCTGAAGTCGATGCTGGCCAGCGCCTGGACGTTCAACGTCTGGCTCACAGTGGTCGACCACTCGTTCATGTGTGGGAGTGCCCAGAAGATGACAAAGGTGAGCACGAAACTCCCGAGGATCACCCCGGTGATGTTGCCGATGCCACCGAGCACAATGATGCTGAGCACAGCGATGGAGATCGAGAAGCTGAAGTCGTCTGGCGACACGATGGTCACCAGCGCGCCATAGAAGGCGCCCGCCAGGCCACTCACCGAGGCGCCGATGGCGAAGGCGAGCAGCTTTGTGGATGTCGTATTGATGCCTGTCGCGGCCGCGGCCACCTCGTCCTCGCGGAGGGCCACCCACGCTCGACCGACGCGCGTCTGGTAGATGTTGCGCAGCAGCACGACCACGACGATCACAAGAACCAGCAGCGTCCAGTAGAAGTACTGCGGGTTGTTGCCGAAGTGGAGACCGAAGACCGTTGGAGAGTCAATCCCTGAGATCCCGTTGGGCCCACCCGTCAGGTTGAAGACGTTGTTGGTTGCGAGATCTGGCACGATCTCACCGAATCCTAGTGTCACGATCGCCAGGTAGTCACCACGGAGTCGCAGTGTCGGCGCGCCCAGCACCGCGCCGAACAGCGAGGCGACCCAGGCGCCGATGAAGATGAGCACCCAGAAGGGCAGGTGGATGTGGTGCGCGGGAGAGGCCAGCGAGGCGCACGCATACGCGCCGATGGCGAAAAACGCCGCGTAGCCGAGGTCGAGCAGCCCGGCAAAACCAACCACGACGTTCAAACCGAGGGCTAGCAGCGTGTAGATGGCCAGAGACGATGCCGCCCAGAGGAGAAAGTCCGGCGCCTGGTGGAACATGCCTGGCAGAAGGACACCGAATGGCAGCGCGGCGACGCCGAAAGCGAGGTTGGGGCGGGTGATCATCCAGCGGCGGCTCGCGTAGATGATCGCGGCCAGCGCGTAACCGTACATCGTGAGCCACACAGCGGAGTCGGTGGTGGTGTTGCTCGAGGTGGTGCCGAAGAGCGGCTCCTCCTGAAAGACGCGGACGAGCAGCCACACCGCGATCGTCAGCACCAGACCGGTGAGCGCCGCGACCAGCCGCACTCGGTCGGCCCGTCGTCCCAGCGGTCTGCGTGCGAAGCGCGCACCTAGCTCGGCCAGCGGCGACAGCACCAGGATGAGCATGGTCACCGCCAGCACGTACACGAGGATCGTCCCGATCCCCGTCGGGGAGGAGACCACGACATCCTGCGGGCTCGATCCCGCCCCGGCGGAGAACGGACCGACGAACCACGGCAGCAGCCAGCCCATGAGCAAGAGAAATGCCGCTGTGCCGCTGAGGATCCAGAAGACCCCGGTCCCCTGCACGCGGCTCCCGGGTCGGAACAGGCGGAAAAGCCGGTTAAGCACGGGTGGTCACATCAACACCGAACAGACCGACGGGACGGAAGGTGAGGATGAGCACCAGGACGGCGAAGATGAGCGACTCGCTCCACTCGCCACCGGCGAGTGAACCACCGAAGACATAGATGATGCCGATGAGGAATCCGCCCACACCGGCGCCCACGATGTTGCCGATGCCGCCGAGCACCGCGGCCGTGAAAGCAATGATGCCAAGGCGGAAGCCGAGGTTCCACTTGACGTCACCGTAGTTGATGCTGTAGATGATCGCCGCGGCCGCGGCCAGGGCCGAGCCGATGAAGAACGTCACCGAGATGGTGCGGTTGATGTTGATGCCGCACAGCAGCGCAGCGGAGCGATCCTGTGCGGTGGCGCGCATCGCCTTGCCGAGCCGGGTGCCGCGGACGAACGCGCCGAGGCCGAACATCAGCGCCAGCGCCATACCCACCACGAAGATGTCCTTGGTCCCCACCGACACTCCTCCGACTTGGAATGCGGTTCCGGTGATCCAGTTGGCATTGTGCGTGGCGGTGTTGTCCGGTCCGAACTTCACCAGCATGACGCCCTCGATGACGAAGGAAACGCCGATTGCGGTGATCAGTGGCGCCAGTCGAGGCGCATCGCGCAGCCGCCGATACGCCACGCGTTCGATGGCCATGCCGGTGAGGCCGGCCGCCACCATCGAGAGCGGGAAGAGGATCAGCAGTGCGAGGACGAGCCCGGTGAAGCTGCTGGTGGCCAGCGAGTCCAGGCGGAGCTTGTCCGCGAAGATGATCGCGTAGAACCCGGATAGGGTGAACACGTCGCCATGCGCGAAGTTGATCAGTTCGATGATCCCGTAGACCATCGTGTACCCGATCGCGACCAGGGCGTAGATTGCGCCCAGGACCATGGCGTTCCTGATCTGCTGGCCCATGAGGGTTCCGCCGCCGCTGTGGAAGACCGCAACCCCGGCGACGACGATTGCCGCAAGTAGGAGCGCCGCGAACCGGTTCGATACCTGCCGGTTGACGGCACGGAGGAACGGGAGCGTCGACCGGCCTACGCCACCCGTGGGCCGTGGCCGCGGAGCCAGCCCGGCCGCGACGACAAGCGACCGCTTCCCAGGGGCTGCCGGGGGGATGACTGTGCCCGACCCGTCCGCCACGGGCCCGCTTCCTTCGCTCATACCGTCTCCGCGACGCGTAAAAGAAAAAGGGGAGAGCGCGTGGCGCGCTCTCCCCTTAAGGTCGGTTGGTGTCTAACCCTTGACCGTGACGGTGCCGCTGGTGTCGACGGCGTACGTCTTGTCAGCCGTCCAGGCGCCACCGCTGACCTTGTACAGGGTGAACCCTGTGTTGGTAGTGTCGCCATTGGAGTCGAAGGTGGTGTGCCCGAGCGCGCCGTCGTACGCAGTGCTGTGCAGCTGCTGGACGACCGCGTCACGGAAGGTCTGTGCATCCGAGGGCAGCTGGCCGCTGTTGGCGTTGATGGCGGCCTTGATCGCCTGGATCAGGATGTTCATGGCGTCGTAGCCGTACGCGCTGTACGGCTCCTTCTTCGCGTCATTGTTTGGCGGTGTCAGGCTGGAAAAGTGCGAGGCGTAATCGGAGTAGAACTGCGTTGAGCTCGACAGCTTGGTGACGTCCGGCGCGCTGGTGGCCTCCGCGCCCTCAGCGGCTGTTGCCTTGGAGCCCGAGTTGGCATCCGTGATGAACTTGGTGTCCTGGCATCCGTCGCCCCCGAGGAGCGGGATGGTCAGGCCGGCGGCGGCCATGTCCCTGCGTACCAGGCCGCACCCGTTGCCGGTGGTGCCGCCGAAGAAGAGCACCTGAGCGCCCTTGCTCTGGGCGTCGCTCATCTGGGTTGCGAAGGTTGTCGTCGCGCCCGGGAGGCTGGTCGACGCCACGACTGTGCCGCCCTGCGCCATGAACGACTTCTCAAAGAGGAGGGCGAGGCCGCGTCCGTACGCCTCCTGGTCGTCGATCACGTACGCCTTGGTGGCGTTGAGCGACTTGGCCGCGACGTACCCGAGGATGGTTCCCTGGCTGACGTCACTCGCGATGACGCGGAAGTATGTGTGCGGGCCCTGGTACAGCGACGCCGTGTCGATCTTGATGGTCGGGTCACTGCACACGGGAACCACGGCGGTGAGGCATGGGTTGGTGTTCGAGGGGCTGATCAGCGCCAGGTGAGCCGCGGTCGCCTTGGGGATCTCAGCGAGGGCAACGCTGGAGTTGAAGGGTCCGACGACGCCCACCACGGACGAGTCGGCGGCGAGCGCGGTGATGTTCTGAGCGCCCTGGGCCGGGTCGTGACCGTTCTTGGCGACGGAGGAGTCGTCCTTGCTGATGTATTTCAGCGTGCACCCGCCGAGGACCTTGTTTTGGTTTGCCTGGAAGACGGCGAGTTCAGCTCCGTGCGCAGGAAACGGTCCATCGGTGGCGTCTCCGCCGGTCAGCGGGAGGTCTGTGGCAACCGAGACGGTGCCTTTGCACCCGGCGATCCCGGCGCCGCCGGCGCTGCTGCTGTTGGTGTTGTTCGTCGAGGTGCCGCATGCCGACAGTGCGATCAGCCCTGCGGCGCCCGCGATGGGCAGCAGCCTTCTGGACAAGCTCATGTAACTCTCCCCGGAGTGAACTGTGGACTAGGTGTGCTTATCTACACGCCGCCCTAGGTCAAAGTCAAACCGTGACGGCCGCTGAGTGACTGGCCTTCGCGTCAAACGCCCCGGCCTTTGTGAAGGATTGCAAAGAGATGTTGAGAGAACGCGGCGAACAGTCCGCCTGATGGCCGCGATCCTCGCGTCCGTGATCAGCGCGATCTTTGCTTGGGTGGTGTTCACGCGTTTCACGCGCACGGGGAGACCCGCCTTCGCGGCGTGGACGGCCGGCCTGCTCATCTTCGCCGCCGCGGCCGCCTGCCAGGCGATCGGGGAACGCATCGGCTTCAACGCGCCGCTGTTCCGCGCGTTCTACCTGCTCGGCGGGGTGCTCGGGGTGATCTGGTTGTCGATGGGGACGCTGTTCCTGCTGGCGCCGGCGCGGGGGGCGCGGATCGCCACGCTGATCCTCGCCGCGCTGACCCTGCTCATCTCCGTCGATGCCGCGGTCGTTCAGGTCGACGCGGCGCGCCTGAGCAGCACATCCGGCGTTCTCGGCGACGCCATCTCCCACGGGTCACCGCTTCAGCTTGGCGCCGTCGTCCTCAACATCGTCGGCACCCTGATCCTCGTGGGCGGGTCGGCCTGGTCGGCGTACCGGCTGCTGCGCGACCACGGCGGCGCCGACCGTGTGATCTGCAACGTACTCCTCACCATCGGCGCGTTCGTGATCGCCGCCGGTTTCAGCGCTGCCAAGATCGCCGGCGGATCCCTGGACACCCTGGGCGTCTACGAGGCGATCGGCATCGCTGTCATGTTCGTTGGCTTCCTGAGCATCGGGCGGTTCCGCTAGGGCGCGTTGCGGCGGACTGTTGGCTCGGATTCAGCCGAATCCTCAGGCCACGCGCTACCCTGCTCTCCGGCCGCGCAACCGGGGAGACCGCGGACCAATCACGGAGGAGAACGCGGTGCCCGACCTTGCCGTCCGGCGCAGCGAGAGCGCCGGGGTGTGGCGAGAGCGCGATGCGGAGCTGATCTCGCCGGCGTACTCGCGGTACACCGACCTGGTGGTGGACCACGCCAAGGGCGCGCATCTCTACACGGTCGACGGACGCGACGTGCTCGATTTCGGCTGCGGGATCGGGGTCACCAACCTCGGCCACCTCCACCCAGCGGTGGTGGGCGCCGTGCACGAACAGGTGGACAAGCTGTGGCACACCTCGGTCACCACGCTGCACCCCACGATGATCGAGGCCGCCGCCGCGCTGGTGTCCATCGCGCCTGACGGGCTCGACCAGGTGTTCCTCAACAACAGTGGCGCAGAGGCGGTGGAGTCGAGCATCAAGCTGGCGCGGCGCGCCACCGGGCGCACCGACGTCATCGCTTTCACCGGCGGCTTCCATGGGCGCACCTATGGTGCGCTGACGCTGACGGCCAGCAAGGCCAAGTACCGCAACGGGGTGGGGCCGTTCCTGCCGGGCGTGCACCACGTGCGCTACCCGAACTGCTTCCGCTACTGCGACCACCACCCCGACGAACCGTGCCCCATCGCGCGCGGCGATGAGATCGAGCACCTGTTCAAGACCATCGTCCCCAGTGACACGGTGGCCGCGATCATCGTGGAGCCGCTCCAGGGAGAGGGGGGATTCGTGGTGCCGCCTGCCGCGTTCCTGCCGCGCCTTCGCGAGATCTGCGATGAGCACGGAATCCTGCTCGTCTGCGACGAGGTGCAGAGCGGATTCGGCCGCACCGGTCGATTCTTCTGCGTCGAGCACAGTGGCGTACGGCCCGACATCATGTGCGTCGCCAAGGCCTTCGGCAACGGCCTGCCGATCGCTGCCATCGTGGCCACCCACGCGGTGATGTCGGCGTGGAACCCTGGTGAGCACGGCACCACGTATGGCGGCAACGCGGTGGCGTGCGCCGCAGCTGTCGCCGTGATCGAGACGATGCGCGCGGGACGCATCCCCGAGCGCGCCGCCGCCCTCGGCAAACGGGCGATGGACCGGCTGCAGGGCTGGAGCGAGCGATTCCCGGAGGTGGGCGACGTCCGCGGGCTGGGGCTGATGATCGGCATCGAGTTCATGCGCGGGACCGAGCCCGCGTCGGATGTCGCCGCCGACGTACAGCGCCGCTGCGTCGACAGCGATCTCCTCGTGCTCACCTGCGGCATCGACGACAACGTGGTGCGGCTGCTGCCGCCGCTCACCATCACCGAGGAGGAGCTCGACCGCGGCATCGACATCCTGGAGCGCTGCGTGACCGCGGCCGTGGAGCGATGATCAGCGAGCAGAGTGCAATCCACTCTGGCAACCTCATCGGCGGGGCGCGCCGCGAAGCTGCCAGCGGACGCACCTTCGAGTCGCGCAACCCGGCGCGGCACGGCGAGGTCGTCGGCGTCTTCGCGCAGAGCTCCGCAGCGGACGTCGACGCTGCGGTGGCCGCAGCCCAGCGCGCGCTCGGCGGTTGGCGGGCGACGCCGTGGCCGCGGCGCGGCGAGATCATCCTCGCCGCCGCGACCCTCATGGAGAAGCGCAAGGAGGATCTAGCCCGGTTGATGACGCGCGAGATGGGCAAGGTGCTCACCGAGGCTCGCGGCGACGTGCAGGAAGCCATCGACATGGGCAAGTTCATCGCCGGCGAAGGTCGCCGCGCATTCGGCGAGACCGTTCCCAGCGAGCTCCGCAACAAGTGGGCGATGACCATGCGCCAGCCGCTCGGTGTGATCGGGTGCGTGACGCCGTGGAACTTTCCCATCGCCATCCCGTCGTGGAAGATCTTCCCGGCGGTGATGGCCGGCAACACGGTGGTGTTCAAGCCCGCCGAGGACACGCCGCTGTGCGCGCTGCGCTTCGTGGAGATCCTCGAGGAGGCGGGCCTTCCTGCCGGTGTCGTCAACGTGGTCTTCGGCAACGAGGAGGCGGGGGAGGCGGTGGTCCGCCACGCCGGGACCATGGCCATCTTCTTCACCGGCAGTGCCGACACTGGCCGTTTGATCGCCGCCACCTGCGGATCGATGCTCAAGAAGGTGTCGCTGGAGCTCGGTGGCAAGAACGGCATCGTGGTGATGGATGACGCCGACCTCGAGCTCGCCGTCGAGGGCGCGCTCTGGGGCGCATTCGGCACCGCCGGCCAGCGCTGCACCGCCAGTTCCCGGCTGATCGTGTCGAGGAAGGTGCTCGCTGACTTCACCGACGCGTTGGTGGGGCGCACCCGAGCGCTCCGCCTCGGTGACGGGGTCGACGAGGGCGTCGACGTTGGACCGGTCATCAACGAGACACAGCTGCGTCGCATCCACCGGTACACCGAGATCGGCGTGGAGGAGGGTGCGCGCCTCCTCGCGGGCGGCACGGTGGCCCAAAACGGCGAGCTCGCGCAGGGATTTTTCTACAACCCCACCGTGTTCGGCGACGTCACCCCCTCGATGCGCATCGCCCAGGAGGAGATCTTCGGTCCCACCACAGCCATCATCCCCGTCGACTCGCTCGACGAGGCGCTGGCCGCGGCCAACAGCACGCAGTTCGGGCTCAGCCTGAGCATCTACACCAACGACCTGCGCCATGCCTTCCGCGCGATCCACGAGCTCGAGGCGGGAATCGTGTACGTCAACGCGCCCACCATCGGCGCGGAGATCCAGCTTCCGTTCGGGGGCACCAAGAACACCGGCAACGGACACCGCGAGGCCGGCGGCCACGTGCTCGATGAGTTCAGCGAGTGGAAGTCGATCTACATCGACTACAGCGGACGCCTGCAGCGGGCGCAGATCGACACCGACGAACAGTAGGTCGTGTAGGTGACGCAACTCGAGGAACGCTTCATCACCCACGCGGGCGGCAGGGTGCGGTACCTGGTCGGTGGGTCCGGGCACCCGCTGGTGCTGTGCCACGGTTTCCTGGGCTCGGCTGAGAACTTCGAGACCTGGTTCGACGAGCTCGGGCGCATCCGCACCCTGGTGGTCCCGGATCTTCCCGGTTGCGGAGCGTCGCCACCGCTGCGTGATGGCCGGCACACGGCCGGCGCGCTGGCCGCCGCTGTCGAAGCGGTATGCCGCGACGTTGAGGTCGACCGCTACGACCTGGGCGGCCTGTGCCTCGGATCCTCGGTGGCGATGGCTATGCTGAAGCGCCGTCCCGCCGCGGTCGACCGGCTCCTCCTGCACACACCGCTGCTGGCACCGGCCCTGGTGCGCCGTCGCTTCCACCTGCAGGTGCGCACCTTCATGGCTCCCGGCATCTTCCCGGCGATCTCCTGGCTGAGCCGGCAGCGCGTGGTCAGCGACCTCTACAAAAGGCTCCTCGTCGAGGGCGACAACGTCGACAGCGCCGCCGCCGAGATGAACTTCCGCAACCAGCTGCGCGCCGACCCGCGAGCGCTTCGCGAGTGGATCCTCCACGGCCTGAGGAGAGATGACGTCCAACTCCTGCGTGGGTCGAGCAGTGCCGCTCTGATCATCGTGGCCGCCGACGACCGCATCGTCGACGTCCCCGTACTGCGCCAGACCGTCGCCGGGATGGATCACGTCCATCTCGCCGGTGTCGCCGACGCCGGGCACGGCTGGACGGAAACCTACGTCCGCCGCCAGCTCGAGTTGATCCGTGCCTTCCTGCTCGATCAACCCATCCCGCAGACCGCTGCCGTCGCCCAGGTCGCCTAGTCGATGGCCGCTCTGCCGCCGAGCGCCGAGTGCGTGATCATCGGCGGCGGGGTCGTCGGCTGCAGCCTCGCGTATCACCTCGCCCGCGCGGGCGTGCAACCGCTGCTCCTCGAGCGTGGCGACTTCGGTTCCGGCTCCACCGCGCGGGGTGCCGGCGGGGTGAGGCAGCAGTTCGCCACCGAGATCAACGTGCGCATCGGCATGCTCAGCAGGCAGCTCCTCGAGAACTTCGAAGCCGAGGTCGGCGCCACCGCCGACCTGCGCCTGGTGGGCTACCTGTTCGTCGCCAGCAGCGACGAGCAGATGGAGCAGCTCGCCCGCAATGTCGCGATGCAGCACGCCGTCGGGTTGGAGGACGTGCGCCTGCTCAGCTGTGAGCAGGTGGCGGAGATCGTGCCGCAGCTCAACGTTGAGGATGTCCGGGGCGGAACGTTCTGTCCGAGCGACGGACTCGCCGGTCCCAACGAGGTCACCTCCGGCTATGTCAACGCCGCGCGCAGGCATGGTGCGCACGTTGTCGAAGGCGTGGCAGTCGAGGCCATCGAGCGCGACCGCGACAGGGTCGTCGCCGTCGTCGCCGGGGGCACGCGGGTGTCGACCCCATTGGTGGTGAACTGCGCCGGTCCGTACGCCGCCACGGTGGGGGCGATGGCAGGGGTCGAGGTACCTGTGAAGCCGTTCCGGCGCCACCTGTTCCTCACCGAGAGGTTCACCCTGGACCCTCACCCTCCGATGACCGTTGACGTGGCGACCTCCTTCTATCTGCACACTGAGGGTGACGGCCTCCTGCTCGGGATGAGCGACCCCGCCGAGCCCTCGTCGTTCGACACCACCGTCGACTGGGGTTTCCTCGAGCACCTCGTCGAGCACGCCACCCACCGCCTGCCGGCCCTGGAGCGCGCCGCCATCAAGACCGGTTGGGCGGGGCTGTACGAGGTCTCACCGGACAACCAGGCGCTCGTCGGCGAGTCCGAGCTGGCCGGCTTCTGGCTCTGCTGCGGCTTCAGCGGTCACGGCTTCATGCAGGCCCCGGCGGTGGGGCGGCTCCTTGCCACCGAGATCACCGGTGCGCAGAGTGAGATCGACCTGACGCCATTCCGGCCCGACCGCTTCGCGCGTGGCGCCAGCACGCGCGAGGATGCGGTGATCTGAGCCGTCAGCCGGTGCGGCGCCTCGCGAAGTTGGCGCCCACGAAGCAGAGGACGGCGAGCGCGGCGGAGAGGATGGCGTGCTTGTAGTGGATGACCGTGGCATCGCTCGCAAGGAGGCCGGTCTTTGTGGTGGCGTAGAAGATGGCCAGCGCGACGAAGAGCACGCCCACCAGGGCGAGGAGGATGGCGAGCATCGGGCTGCGTGTGTTCATGAGACTCCCGTGGTGATTCAGCGAAGGATGATCAAGCCGACCACACCCAGGGCTGCACAGTAGCCCGCGAAGGGGTCCAGCCGCCCGATCTCGAAGTACCTGACCAGCAGTCGCGCGCTGGCGTAGGCGATCACTCCCGCCACCACCGCGCCCACGGTGTAGAGCCCCAGCGGAGCCCCGCTGCCACCCAGCTGGGGCACCTCGAGAAGCCCTGCCGCAAGGATGACCGGCGTGGCCAGGAGGAAGGCGAAGCGCACGGCCTCGGTGTGCCGCAGTCCCGCCACCAGGCCTCCCGCCATGGTCACCCCCGAGCGCGAGATCCCAGGTAGCAGAGCACCCGCCTGGAAGACTCCCACCAGCCCGGCCCGCAGGTAGCTGAGCTCCTCGACCGTGCCGAAGCGCTGCTCGCGGCCGGCGCGGTCGCGGCCTCCGCGGCGTCGCTCGTCGCGCCGGCGCAGCACCTCGGCCGCGGCCAGGATGACGCCGTTGACGATCAGGAAGATCGCGGCCGTGCGCGGATGCGCGAACAGGGACTTGAGCGGGGTCTCGAGGAGGAAGCCGATCACCCCTGCGGGGATGGTGCCGACCACGAGATGGTACGCGAGGCGCTCGTCGGTGGTCTCGATGCGCCCCCGAACCGCTGCCGCGACGAAGCCGCGGATGATGCGCCACCACTGCTCGCGATACAGGATCAGGAGGGCCCCGCCGGTGCCGAGATGGAGGAGGGCGAGGAACGGCACAAAGCTCTTCGCCGCCGGGTCAACACCGAGGTTGAAGAGCGCCGGTACCACCACCGCGTGCCCGAGCGAGGACACCGGGAAGAGCTCGGTGGCCCCCTGGAGGGCGGCGAGGAAGATGACGAGGCCGGTGCTCACGCCTCCCGACCCTACCAGCGACGGGCAATGATGGGCTGATGGAAGAGCGCCGGCCGGACGGCGATCAGCAACCTTTCGTGACCGTGGCCACGCCGGCGGTCGGGCCGCTGCCGGTGGCCGGGCCGCCGCTGCGCCGCTGGCCGCCGCCCTCGCTGGCAGTGCCTGCATTCCGGTGGTACTGGATCGCGCAGTGGCCGACCCTGCTGGGCACCTGGATGCAAGTGGTCGCGCTGGGATTCCTCGTCTTCGACCTCACCCACAGCACCGCCGCCGTGGCCGCGGTCGCGGCTGCCGACGGTGTGCCCGCGGTGTTCCTCTCGCTCGCCGGCGGGCTGCTCGCTGACCGACTGCCGCGGCGGCGCATCCTGCTGGTCACACAGTCGGTCCTGGGGATCAGCTCAGGCGTACTCGCCGTCCTGGCCCTGACCGGGCACGCCGGCTTTTGGTCGATCGTCGCGGTCGCCGTGGTGTACGGCTCGGCCGACTCCGTCGACCTGCCGACGCGCCAGGCGATGGTCGCCGACCTGGTGAAGCGCGACCTGATCGTCAACGCGGTGGCGCTCAGCTCCACCGCCATGAGCGCGACCCGCATCATCGGGCCGTCGCTGGCCGGGCTGCTCATCGCCACGGCCGGTCCCGGCGCCTGCTTCGCGGTGCTGTCCCTCGCGTACATCGCGCCGCTGGCCGTGCTGCTCACTGTCATCCCCGATGTCCCGCCCCTACCCCGCGCCGCCGGCGCCACGGCCGTCGGCGAGCTCTTCGAAGGCGTCCGCACGGTGCGGCGGGACCCTCTGGTGCGCGGCATCGTGATCGTGTGCGCCGCGCTGGCGTTCTTCGGCGTCTCCTACATGCCGTATCTGCCGGTCCTGGCACGAACTCAGCTGCACGGTGGCGCCGCGGTGCTTGGCCTGCTCTACTCGATCGGCGGCATCGGCGGCGTGGTTGGTGGCATTGTCATCGCCACCGTCGGCGACACCTCACGGCGGCGTCAGCTGCTCACCGTCGGCGGCGCTGTCTACGCCGTGAGCCTGTTCATCGTCGCACACTCCGCGGCGCTGCCGATCACCATGGTGGCCCTGGTGGGCATCAGCTTCTCGTTCCTGGCGATGAACACCTCGATGACGACGCTGCTGCAGACTGACGCCGATCCCGCCCTGCGCGGACGTCTGCTGGGCATCTACGCGATGCTCTTCGCAGGCCTGCAACCACTCGGCACGGTCATGTATGCGGGGGCAGGTCACGTCTTTGGCCTGTTCAACGCCATCGGGATCGGCGCGATCGTGGTGGGTGTGGTGGCCGTCGCGGTGGCGGCGACACCCGGCTTTCGCGCGCGCTTCCTGCCCGCCGCAACGCCGCAGAGCCGCGCGACGAGTGGCGCTGACTAGACTGAGGCACGTGCGTCGTCCCATCGTCCTTGCAGCCGCTCTGCTGTCCGCGGCATGTGGCAGCGGTCCCTCGTCGTCATCGTCAACGTCCGCACCGCAGGTCATCGCGCGGGTCGGAACCACCGCCATCACTGCCGACGCCTTCGCGGTGCGCCTCCGGAGCACTCTAACGGCGGTGGGCCAGGCGGGCGGCCCTTCGAACAACGCCGCGATGACGGCGCAGGTGCGCGCGTCCGTGCTGCGCAGCATGCTCATCGACACCGTCATCGCCCAGGAGGCGGCAGCAGCGGGGGTGGCCGCGACGGACGCGGAGGTCCAGGCTCAGGTGGACGCCGACGCGCAGACTGCCGGCGGCCAGAGCCAGCTGCAGGCCCAGCTCGCCTCCATCGGTGGGTCACTCGTGCAGCTGCGCGATGAGATCCGCTCCTCGCTCAACGAGCAGAAACTGGAGGACGTGTTCGCAAGGCAGCGTGCGGTGGAGATCGAGCAGAAGCTGGCGAGCGGTTCGGCTTTTGCAGCCCTGGCCATGCAGTACTCCGATGACAGCACGACGGCGCCGAACGGAGGCACTCTCGGCGCAGTCCCGCGCAGCCAGGTCCAGGGCGACGACCCCACCTATGCCGCGGCCGTCATGGCCCTGAAGCAGGGACAGCACACCGACCCGCCCGTGCACGACGCCCAGGGCTACGACGTCGTCGGGCTCGATGCGTCGACGGCCACCACCCTGACGCTGCGCCACATCATCGTCAACGCGCCGACGCCGTACACCGTCAAGGAGCGTCCGCGATGGTTCGCCGCTGCCATCTTCGAATCGCTGGCCCAGGTCTGTTCGGCCGGCCAGATCCACATTTACATCGCCAATGTCGGTGACGATCCCTGCGCCGCGGCGGCGGGGACAGCGTCACCGGGCGTCACGGCGACGCCGAGCCCGACACCGACCCCGTGAGAGCGTTCCTCGCCATCCCGGTGCAGCCCCCGGCGCTGGCGGCGTTCCAGGCCCTTCGCGAACGCCTCGTCACCGAGGTCGCGGCCGTGCGCTGGACACCGGCCGAAAGCCCGCACATCACGCTGCACTTCTTCGGGGCCATCAGTGCGTCTGACGGCGGTCGCGCGCTCGGCGTGCTGCGGCCCGCGGTCGCCGTGCTGCCGCCGATGACGCTCCGCCTGTGCGGACTGGGTGTCTTTCCGTCGATGGCGCGTCCGCGGGTCCTCTGGTGCGGGGTCGACGGTGAGGAGGATGCGTTGAAGGAATGCGCACGGGCGTGCAGTGCGGCGCTGCACGTTGCCGGCTTTCCGGTCGAGCGGCGTCCCTATCGCGCCCACTGCACGCTCGGACGCCCACGCAAGCTGTGGCCGGCTAACGCGCGTGAGCCGTGGGCGCGACTCGTGGACGAGGAGCCGACCACCCCGGCATTCACGGCGGCTCACGCGGTGCTGTACGAGTCCGTGCCGGGACCGGCGGGTATCCGGCACGTGCCCCGTGAGATCCTGCCTCTCGACACCGTCACAGCAGCCGCGGTTCGAGGCCCTCGGTCCTGATCTGATACTGCTCGAGCGCCGCGGTGACCACATGGCGAGGCACGCGCTCCTCGTCCGCCAGGGCGTCGAGCGCGGCGACGGTGATGTGCGGTGCGTCCACCTCGAAGTGGCTGCGCAGCGCGGCTCGCGTGTCGCTGCGCCCGTAGCCGTCAGTGCCCAGCGGGATGAACCGCTGCGGGACGAACCGGGCCACCTGCTCCGCGACCGTCTTTTGGTAGTCACTCACGGCGATCACCGGCCCCGGCAGGCCGCGGAGCTGCTCGTCGAGATACGACGTGCGGTGGGGGCCCTCCGGATGCAGCCGGTTCCAGCGCTCGACGGCGAGGGCGTCGTTGCGCAGGGCGAGGTAGCTGGGCACGCTCCAGATGTCGGCAGCCACGTCGTGCTCGAGGAGCAGGCGCTGCGCCTCCAGCGCCGCCTGCATCGCGGTGCCGCTGGCGAAGAGCTGGATGGTGTGTGGCCGCTCCTCGGGAGCCGCCTGGAACCGGTAGAGACCGCGCAGGACGCCTTCCTCGACGCCCTCGGGCATCGGCGGCATCGGGTAGTTCTCGTTGTACAGGGTGAGGTAGTAGAAGACATCCTCGCCGCGCTCGTACATGCGACGCATACCTTCGCGGATGATCACGGCCACCTCGAACGCGTACGCCGGGTCGTACACCTCGCAGTTGGGCACGACCGAGAAGAGCAGCGGCGAATGCCCGTCCTGGTGCTGCAGGCCCTCGCCGTTGAGCGTGGTGCGCCCCGCTGTTCCGCCGAGCATGAAGCCGCGGCCGCGTGCGTCTCCGAAGGCCCAGACCAGGTCGCCGACACGCTGGTAGCCAAACATCGAGTAGTAGATGTAGAAGGGGATCATCGGCTCCCCGTGGGTCGCGTACGCGGTGCCCGCCGCGGTGAACGTGCCCATCGCGCCTGCTTCGGTGATGCCTTCCTCGAGCAGCTGGCCGTCGCGAGCCTCCTGGTAGCTCAGCACCATGCCGGCGTCCACTGGCTCGTAGCGCTGCCCGAACGGCGCGTAGATCTTCACCTCGCGGAAGAGCGCGTCCATGCCGAAGGTGCGCGCCTCGTCCGGGATGATCGGCACAACGCGGCTACCCACCTCGGGATCGCGGAGGAGGCTGCGCAGGATGGCGCCGAACGCCGCGGTGGTGGACGCCGCTCGTCCTCCGCTGCCCTTGATCGCCTCGGACCACACCGAATCCGTGGGGATGGTGAGGCGACGCTCGCGCACCACGCGCTTGGGCAGCGTTCCTCCCAACGCCAGGCGGCGGCTCATCAGGTAATCGATCTCGTCGGACCGGCTACCGGGGTGGTAGTACGGCGCGATGCCCTCGTCGAGCTGCTTGTCGCTGATGGGCAGCTGCAGCTTGTCGCGGAACGCCTTGAGTTCGGTGTCACCGATCTTCTTGATCTGGTGGGTGGCGTTGCGTCCCTCGAACAAAGAGCCGAGCGTCCAGCCCTTGACGGTGTGCGCAAGGATCACGGTCGGCGCCCCCTTCTGCTCGAGCGCGAGCCGGAAGGCGCTGTACAGCTTGCGGTAGTCGTGGCCGCCGCGGCGGAGATGGCGAAGGTCGTCGTCACTGAGATGCTCGACCAGCTTGCGCAGGCGCGGGTCGGGACCGAAGAAGTTCTCGCGGACGTACGCGCCGGTCTCCGTCGAGTACTTCTGGAACTGACCGTCGTTGGTGCTGTTCATCTTGTCGACCAGTACGCCGTCGACGTCGCGGGCCAGCAGCGGGTCCCACTCCCGCGCCCAGATGACCTTGACGACGTTCCAGCCGGCGCCGCGGAACACCGACTCGAGCTCCTGGATAATCTTGCCGTTGCCGCGAACCGGACCGTCGAGTCGCTGCAGATTGCAGCTGACCACGAAGATGAGGTTGTCGAGCTGTTCGCGCGCGGCCAGCGACAGCGCCGCCGTCGACTCCGGCTCGTCCATCTCGCCGTCGCCGAGGAAGGCCCACACGCGCGACTCGCTGGTGTCGGCGATCTTGCGCTGGTACAGGTAGCGGTTGAAACGTGCCTGGTAGATGGCGTTGAGAGGGCCAAGCCCCATCGAGACTGTGGGGAACTCCCAGAAGTCGGGCATCAATCGCGGGTGCGGGTACGAGCTGAGCCCCTTGCCGCCGCTCTCGTGGCGGAAGTTGTCGAGGTGTTCCTCGGTCAGGCGACCCTCGAGAAACGCGCGCGAGTACATGCCCGGCGCCGCGTGTCCCTGGTAGTAGATCTGGTCACCGGCGCGGCCGTCGTCCTTGCCACGGAAGAAGTGGTTGAACCCGACCTCGTACAGGGACGCCGACGAGGCGTAGGTGCTGAGGTGGCCGCCGATGCCGTCGCTGCGTTTGTTGGCACGGGTCACCATCACCGCGGCGTTCCAGCGGACGATACGCCGGATGCGCCGTTCCATCTCCTCGTCGCCGGGGAACCACGGTTCCTCCTCGGGCGGGATGGTGTTGATATAGGGCGTGGAAACCATCGCCGGAACGCCGACGTTTAGGCTGCGGGCACGCTCAGTGAGCTTGCCGATCACGAAGCGCGCGCGCGACACCCCCTCGGTGGCGACCAGGGTGTCCAGCGACTCCAGCCACTCGGAGGTCTCGGCCGGGTCACTGTCGGGAAGCTGGTGCAGGAAGGCGTCGAAGGTCATGTCACACCAGCGTACCGCTCAGCGCGAAGGGGAACTCCGTTCCCCCCTCGGGCACCCCCAGCAAGGACTATGTCCGGGCTCCCACCTCGGCTTCCGATGCGTGGTCCGCAGCCTGGGCGCGCTGCAGGCGCAGGGTCTGGTCGCGGCTCTCCACGACGAGACGCCGGCCCGACTCCTTCAGCTCACCACCCTCCAGCAGCCGGTCGGCGGCAGCCACGACGGCATCGTCCACCCGGTACACCGGGTACATGCCTGCGGTGAAGAACTCAGCTTCCTCCGAGCTCCTCTCGCGCCAGTACCGGGGCACCGTCTCGACCCACCGGTCGAGGAAGTCCGCGAAAAGATCCTGCTGGTCGCGCTCCTGGAGGCCGCGAATGAGCGCCTTCTGGGTGGCCAGAGGGGTCTCGGGGTCGATGAGCCGCTCCCAGGCCGCCTCCTTGGCGGCGGCGTCAGGGCGGGCGGCGCACGCGGCGGCGGCCTTACGCAGGCCGACGTCTGTCTTGTCGCGCGCGGACTCGGCGTTGATCACCTCCTCGTCGACCCGCCCAGCGGCGGCCAGGCGGCGGATCAGGAACCAGCGAAGGTCCTGGTCGACGACCACGCCCGGGGGCAGTTCGCTGCCCTCGAGCAGCCCGGCGGCGGCATCGAGCTGTCCGTCGGTGTCCGACGTGGTCACGGTGACGCGCAGCGCGGTGAGCTGATGCGGCGTGCCGGGCGACGCCGCCTCCAGGATGCGACTGCTCGTGTCGTGCAGGCGCGCGCGCAGCGCGGGGCGGTTGCTGGGGTGGCTGTAGAGCTCCACGGCGCCAACCGCCTGGCCGAGGATGTCGTCGACGATGGTCGGCACTCGCTCGTTGGGCGCGTGGCGTGCCACCAAGTCGATGTAGCGGCTCGCCGGCAGCTCCCCGTCGCGGGTCATGTCCCACACAGCCGCCCAGATCAGCGACCGCGCCAGCGCGTCGTCGAGGTCGCTGAGGTGGTCCATGACGGTCTGCGTCGACACGTCGTCGAGCCGGATCTTGGCGAACGTCAGGTCGCCGTCGTTGAGCAGCAGCAGCGCCGGCCGCGCGCGCCGGCGGAGCGCCTCGAGCTCGGTGCGCTCACCGGCGACGTCGAGCTCGAGCCGTTCGGTGCGCACGAGGCGGCCGTCGTCGTCGAGGTCGTAGAGACCGACCCCGACGCGATGTGAACGCAGCGTCGGGAACTTCGGGTTGGCGGCGGACTGCACGATGGTGCAGCTCTCGATCATGCCGTCACTGGTGGTGACGACCTCCGCCTGCAGAACGTTCATGCCCGCGGTCTGGAGCCATTCGCGGCTCCAGGCGGCCAGGTCACGCCCGGAGTGGCGTTCGAGCGGGGCGAGGAAATCCTTGAGGGATGCGTTGGCCCACTGATGCTCGGCGAAGTAGTCGCGCACCCCGCCGAAGAAGGCGTCCTCTCCAACCCATGCCACCAGCTGGCGGAGCACGGACGCTCCTTTCGCGTAGCTGATGCCGTCGAAGTTGAGACGACCTGTGCTGACGTCGGGGACGTCGGCGGCGATCGGATGGGTGGTGGGCAGTTGGTCCTGCAGGGCGGCCCACGACTTGTCGCCGTTGGCAAAGTCGACCCACGCGCTGGTGTACTTGGTTGCCTCCGCCTGGGCGTCGTTGCCCATGTACGTCGCGAAGCTCTCGTTCAGCCAGAGGTCGTCCCACCAGCGCATGGTCACCAGGTCGCCGAACCACATGTGCGCCATCTCGTGGAGGATCGTCCCGGCCCGCCAGGCCAGGACCGTCGCCGGCACCGGCCCGCGGTAGATCGTGCTCTCCTCGTTGAACGTGACACAGGCGACGTTCTCCATCGCGCCGGCGTTGAACTCGGGGACGAAGAGCTGGTCGTACTTGGACCCGAACGGGTACGACATCTTGAATCGGCTGGCGAAGTGGGTCAGCCCCTGCTTGGTGATCTCGAAGATCTCCGCGTCGTCGAGATAGCGGCGGAGTGACTGGCGGCAGTACAGGTTGAGCTCCACACCCTCGTGCGAATCGGTCACCCGCGCGTAGGGTCCGGCGACGATGGCCACTAGGTAGGTCGACATCACCGGTGACTCACGGAAGACCGTCGTGGTCGACGCGCCCGCCGCCTCGGCGCGGTCCACCGGGGCGTTGCTGACCAGCGTCCACTCCGACGGCGCCGCGACGCTCAGGGTGAAGGTCGCTTTGAGGTCGGGCTGGTCGAAGCAGGCGAAAACGCGGTGAGCCTCGAACGGCTCGCACTGGGTGTACAGGTAGACGTTGCCGTCGGCCGGGTCGACGACGCGGTGCAGGCCCATGCCGGTGTGCGAGTACCGGCAGTCAGCGACCACCCGCAGCGTGTTCTCCGACTGCAGCCCCGTCAGGGCGATGCGATTCTTGGCGAAGGCAGCGACGTCGACATCACGGCCGTTGAGGACGATCCCCTGAACGCCGGCGGCGTCCAGGTTGAGGAACGTGGAGGAGCCGTCGCGCGCGGAGAAGGTCACCTCGGAGGTGCTCAGGAAGGTCGGTTGAGCGGGCTCGCCTGTGAGGTCGAGCCAGATGTCGTAGTGCAGGCCGGAGATCAGGCTGACGCGCTGCTCGGCCTCGGAGCGCAGAAGATCGTCAGGAGTCACCGCCCTAGCCTATCGTCCCGGCGCTCGCCCGTGCCGGGGCCTCAACCGGCCTGTTGCAACGCCTGGCTGAGATCGGCGAGGAGATCGTCGAGGTCCTCGATCCCCACCGAGAGACGGAGCAGGCTGTCCCCGAGCCCGATGCGATGGCGCTCGTCGACGGGCACGGAGACGTGGGTCATCAATCCGGGGTGCTCGGCGAGGGACTCCACCGCGCCGAGGGATTCGGCCAGGGTGAACAGGCGCAGCGCTTCGAGCACGCGCACCGCGGCGGCCTCG
Source organism: Candidatus Aeolococcus gillhamiae (assembly GCF_016464765.1). Lineage (NCBI taxonomy): Bacteria > Bacillati > Candidatus Dormiibacterota > Candidatus Dormibacteria > Candidatus Aeolococcales > Candidatus Aeolococcaceae > Candidatus Aeolococcus > Candidatus Aeolococcus gillhamiae. The sequence goes on from NZ_JAEKNS010000131.1 coordinate 27,158, forward strand.
TCAGCGAGCTCGAACGACACCATGCCGCCGAAGACGCCGCCCATCTGGCGCGCGGCCACCTCGTGCTGCGGATGTGACGCCAGCCCGGGATGATGGACTGCCCGCACCGCCGGGTGGGCCTCCAGGTACCGCGCCACCGCGAGCGCGTTGTCGCTATGACGCTGGACCCGCAGCGCCAGCGTCTTCAGGCCCCGGAGGAGCAGCCAGCAGTCGAACGGCGAGGGCACCCCGCCGGCGGCGTTCTGGTGGAAGCGCAGCCGCTGCGCGAGGTCGTCATCGCCGGTGACCAGGCAGCCACCGAGCACGTCGCTGTGACCGCCGAGGTACTTGGTGGAGCTGTGCATGACGATGTCGGCGCCGAGCTCCAGCGGGCGCTGGATGTACGGGCTCGCGAAGGTGCTGTCGACGGCCAGGTGGACCCCGTGGCGGTGCGCCTCCTCCGCCGCGGCGGCGATGTCGACGATGCGCAGCAACGGGTTGGTGGGGCTTTCGATCCAGACCAGCCGGGTGCGGTCGGTGATGGCGGCCTCGATCGCGCCGGGCACGGTGGCGTCGACGGCCGTGAACGAGACCCCGTAGCGACGCATCACCTTGTCGAACAACCGATACGTGCCGCCGTACGCGTCCTCCATGTACACCACGTGGTCGCCGGGATCGAGCAGCAGCAGGGCGGTGGTTGTCGCCGCCAGGCCCGACGCGAACGCGAGGCCATGACGACCGCTTTCCAGCGACGCCAGGCAGGTCTCCAGCTGCTCGCGCGTGGGATTGTTGCTGCGCGCGTACTCGTAGCCGCCGTGGCGTCCGATGCCCTCCTGCGCGAACGTGGTCGCGAGGTGGATCGGCTGCACGACAGCGCCGGTGGCGGGGTCAGGCCCCTGGCCCACGTGGATGGCCCGGGTCGCGAATCCCGGTCGTCGCATGTTCATCTCAGCGGTGGTGGGCGACGTACTCGAGAAGGTCGGCGCGGGTGATCACCCCCACCGGGCGATCGGCGTCGATGATGGTCACCGCGGCCTCGCCGGAGAGGAGTGGCGCAAAGGCCTCGTCCAGGGGCGCGTCGGCAGCCACCGACGTGAACGGAGGATCCATGGCCGCGGACACCGAGGCGGTCACCACTGCAGGGTCACGGTAGACGCGGTCGAGCAGGGTGCGTTCGGCGATGCTCCCGACCACTGTGGTGTCGCCATCGCCGCCGTCGACGACCGGCAGCTGGGAGATGTTGTAGAGCTGCATCAGGTCGATGGCCTCACCCACCGACTTGCCGGCCTGCACGGCGACGAGCGACGGCACCCTTCCGTCGGCGGCGTGCGAGGCGAGGACCTCGCGCACCCGCGCGGGGCCGAGGCGATCGAGGAATCCGTTCTGGCGCATCCACTCATCGGAGAAGTACTTGCTCAGGTAGTTGCGCCCGGTGTCGGGAAGGAGCACCACGATGACGCCGTCCGGATCTGTGTCTGCGGCCACCACCAGCGCCGCGTGCAGCGCCATGCCCGCCGACCCGCCCACCAGGATCCCCTCCTCACGCGCCAGCCGTCGCGCGGCCACAAACGCCTCGCGGTCCGTGACCTGGATGATGCGGTCGACGATGGCCGGGTCGAACGTTCCCGGCCAGAAGTCCTCGCCGACGCCCTCGATCTTGTAGGGGGCGATCGGTCCGGAGAAGATCGATCCCTCAGGATCCGCTCCGACCACCTGGATCGCCGGGTTCTGCTCCTTGAGGAAGCGGCCGGTGCCGCTGATCGTCCCGCCGGTGCCCACCCCGGCGACGAAGACGCTGATCCGTCCCTCGGTCTGGCGCCACAGCTCGGGACCGGTGGTCTGGTAGTGCGCCTCCGGGTTCTTGGCGTTGAAGTACTGGTTGGGCTGGAAGGCGCCGGGGATCTCGCGCGACAGGCGGTCTGCAACCGAGTAGTACGACTGCGGTGAGTCGCGGTCCACGTTGGTGGGGCAGACCACCACGTCGGCGCCATACGCCTTGAGCAGGCTGATCTTCTCCGCCGACATCTTGTCGGGCATGACGAAGATCATCTTGTAGCCCTTGATCGCTGCCACCATGGCCAGGCCGTGGCCGGTGTTTCCCGAGGTGGGCTCGACGATGGTGCCCCCCGGGCGGAGCTGCCCGCTGCGCTCGGCCTCCTCGACCATCCCCAAGGCGATGCGATCCTTGACGCTGCCTCCGGGGTTGAGCTGCTCGAGCTTGGCGAGCACGGTGGCAGCGACTCCCCGGGTCAGAGCGCGCAGCCGCACCAGGGGCGTGTTGCCAACCAGGTCGAGGATGCTCTCCGAGTACTCCACCGCCGCGATTCTAGGCGTGTCACCGGTTGCGTCCGGCGGCTACTCGGCGGCGGCGCTGGCCAGCAGGTAGGCGCTGTCGATGTAGTCGTGCACCATCCGCGTCGCCGTGAAGCGCGGGCCGTTGGTGCGCAGGGAGCGCTTGATGCGGCGAACCCAGTCGTGCGGGACGCCGTCACTGCCACGCGTGTAGAAGAGCGGCGCCACCTCGTGCTCGAGCAGGTCGTACAGCGCGGCCGCGTCGCGCGAGTCCTGCACGTGGTTGTCGTACACCGCGTCGCCGGAGATGGCCCAGCCATTGGCGCCGTCATAGGCCTCCGTCCACCAGCCGTCGAGGACCGAGAGGTTGAGCCCCCCGTTGAGCACCGACTTCATGCCGCTGGTGCCGCTCGCCTCGAGCGGCGGCCGGGGAAGGTTGACCCAGAGATCGCACCCCGCCACCAGCTGGGACGCGATACCGAGGTCGTAATTGTCCAGAAATGCCACTCTCTCAGCCGCGTGGGCGAGCTCTTTGAACGTGAACACCCCCTGCGCCGAGCGCTTCCCCTCCTCGTCGTTGGGGTGCGCCTTGCCGGCGAGGATGAGCTGCATCGGCCGCTCCAGGTTGGAGATCAGCTGCGCCACCCGGTGCGGCTCCAGGGTGATCAGGTAGAGGCGCTTGTAGGTGGCCAGGCGGCGCGCGAAGCCAATGGTCAGCGAGTCGGCGCTGAAGCCGCGTTCGGCGGCGGCCACCATCTCGCGCTCCTCGCTGCGCGCCAGCCGCGTGGCGACGCTGCGATCGCGCACGTACTCGACGAACTCGCCGCGCAGCCGGCAGCGAAGCGCCCAGAGCTCCTCGTCGGGGATGTTGTCGACGGGCGCCCACGTCTGCGGATCGGCGGCGCGGGTCACCCAGCCGGGCTCGAGGTGGCGGTCGAGCAGGGCGCGCATCGGCGCTACCATCCAGGTGGTCAGGTGGACTCCGTTGGTGACGTGCCCGATCGGCACGGTGTCGACCGGCCGCTCCGGGAACAGTGGCTGCCACATCTGCCGCGCCACCTCGCCGTGGCGGCGGCTCACACCGTTGGCGGCGCGGCTCATCTTGATCCCGAGCGGGGTCATCACGAACGGCTCATGGAGGTTCTCTGGGCGCGTGCGCCCCAGCTGGAGAAAGCTGTCGAAATCCATGCCGATCTCGCCCGGGAAGTCACCCATGACCTCAGCGATCTCGGCGACGTCGTAGCCCTCGTTGCCGGCCGCCACCGGCGTGTGCGTGGTGAAGACGGTGCGCTCACGCGCTGCCGCGAAGGCCGTGTACCGGTCGGCTCCGGCGGCGATGTCGCGCCGGGCGAGCTCCAGCGGCGCCAGGGCGGCGTGGCCCTCGTTGAGGTGCACGATCGCGGGGTCCATCCCCATGGCGTCGAGCACGCGCATCGACCCGATGCCGAGCAGCGCGTACTGCGCGAGCCTGATGCCACGGTCGCTTTCGTACAGCCGCGCGGTGATCCAGCGATCGATCCGGGAGTTCTCGGGGCGGTCGGCGTCGAGCAGGAAGAGCGGGACGCGTCCCACCTGGACGCGCCACACCTGCACCACGAGCTGCCTGCCGCGCAGCGGCACGCTGACCGTCAGCGGCTCAGCCGCAGAGTTACGGACAAGAGCGGCAGGAACACGATCCGGGTCGAGCGGCATCCAGTACTCGTGCTGGTAGCCGGTGCGGTCCATGCGCTGGATGAAGTAGCCCTGGCGGTAGAGGAGACCCACCGCGACCATGGGGACCGCCAGGTCGCTGGCCTCCTTGAGGATGTCGCCCGCGAGAACGCCGAGCCCGCCGGCATAGATCGGCAGCGACGTGTGCACGGCGAACTCTGCGCAAAGAAAGGCCACCGGGTGCGCCGCGGATGCCCGGCCCTGCATCGGCGGCCGGGCCCGGTCGGCCTCGATGGTCGCCAGGACGGCGTCGGCCTGGCCCATAAGCTGCGCGTCGGACGCGACCCGCTCGAGCGTGGCCGCCGACGACTCGAGCAGGAGGCGCACGGGATTGCAGTTGGCGCGCTCCCAGCGGACGGGGTCGATTGCGGCGAAGAGCTCGCGGCCCCCCGGCGTCCAGGACCAGAGGTAGTTGTAGGCGATGCGCGCGAACGGGGCCATCGGTTGGGGCAGGCGCGCGGCGAGATCCTCGGCAGCACGCACCAGGTCGTAGCTGCCGTCGAGCAGGCCCGGCGCCGCGGCCGTCTCGGTCATTGCCGCGCGATGGTACCGTCCGGTGGGAGCGCCGGCCGGGGATGATCAGCGGGGCGGCAGCGTCGCCGTGATCGCTCTGACGCCGGCCGCAGGCCCCTCGGCATGGCCGAACACCGCGGTTCCGGCGACGAGCACCGTGGCGCCGGCAGCGGCGCAGGCGGCGGCGTTGGAGGCCTCGACGCCTCCGTCCACCTCCACTTCCGTGGAGAGTCCCCGGCGATCGATCTCGCTGCGAAGCTCGGCGACCTTTTCCAAGGTGTGCGGGATGAGCTTCTGCCCCCCGAAACCCGGGTTGATGGTCATCACCAGGGCGAGGTCGCAGAGGTCGAGGACGTCGTGGAGCGTTCTCACCGGCGTGCTGGGATTGATGGCCGCGCCGGCGCGGCAGTCCAGCGCCCGGATCGATGACAGTGTCCGGTGGAGGTGCGGAGACACCTCCTGGTGGACGGTGATGCCGTCCGCGCCCGCCGAGGCGAACGTCTCGAGGTGCCTCTCCGGTTCGCGGATCATGAGGTGAAGCTCGAGCGGGAGGTCAGTCTCGCGTCGCAATGCGCGCACGGTGTCGGTGCCGAACGTGAAGTTGGGCACGAAGCTCCCGTCCATGACGTCGACGTGCAGGCGATTCACCCCACTCCCTTCAAGTGCGTGAACTGCGTCAGCCAGATGGGCGAAGTCGGCGGCGAGCAAGCTGGGAGCGATGCACAGCGCGTCGGAGCAGGCTCGCCAGTTCGGACGGGGCACATTTCCAGCCTACCCCATGATGGGCGCCTGCCACGGAACGGCCGCGTTCAAAGTGTGACTGATCGGTAGCGTACAGAATGGAAACGGCCCCGTCGCATAAAGTTAGTGTCCTGATGGTGGGAAGGTGACCTCTCGGCCGGTGGCGGCGGGCCTCGATGTGGAGCGCGCGCTCGGCGGTGCTGTCAGCGAGCTGGCGGCCGCGCTGCGTGGTGACGCGCGCCCAGCAGACGGCGGAGCGTCGCTGGCGGGGACCCTTGCCGAGCACGCCCTGACCGAATCGGTGCGCGGCTGCGCGGTGTGCGTCATCGATGGCACAGAGGCAGTGAGAGTGGTCGGGGTGGCGGGCCGCACCGGTGTCCTGACGGCGGGGTCGGTCTGGGAGTTGGCCGCCTCGCCCGTGCTCGAGGTTCTTGCCGGCGGTGAGAGGCTTCACCGCGTCGAACCGTCGGCCAGCGCGCTCGGGCAGGCACTGGGGGTGGCGGAAAGCGGGGAGTTGGTGGGGGCGGCCCTGCGGGTCGACGAGGATGACGCTGAGGGGCCGAGGCCGGTGGGTGCGTTGCTGCTGGTGCGTGACCGGCCTGCACCGCTGGCGGACGACGAGTCCGCGTTCATCGAGGACTACACGTCGCTGGCAGCGCTGGCCCTGCACAGCTCACGGCACACGGGCAGCCAGGTGGCGTCCGAGGCGATGCTCTCCTTCCTCAACTTGGTGGTCCACGACCTCCGCGCACCGCTCACGGTCCTCTCGGGGTACGTCGACCTGCTCCGCGCCGGAACCTTCGGCGAAGGCCCCAAGGCATGGGAGAAGCCGCTGGAGATGATCGCCGCCAAGGTCGGCGAAACCCATCGGCTCGTCGACGACATCCTGCTTGCCGCGCGTCTCGAGAGCGGCGCCGTGCCGCTCAGCATCGAGACACTCGACCTCAACGACGTGATCGCGCGGGCCGCTGTGCGCAGTGAGGCTCGCGCCGGGCTGGCCGCGGCGACGATCGAGACCAAGCGCAGCCCGCAGTCTGTGCTCGCGTCGGCCGACAGGTTTCAGGTGGATCGCATCGTCGACAACCTGATCAACAACGCCATCAACTACGGGGGCCACTCCCCGTGGATCCGACTGTCCGTCGATGACGCTCAGCCGCCCGCGATCCGCGTTGAGGACCGAGGCGTGGGCATCAGCCCCGAGCTTCATTCGCGCATCTTCGATCGGTTCTTCCGGGTCGATAATCGGATCCCCGGTACCGGGTTCGGCCTGCACGTCGGTCGAGTCCTTGCTGAGGCATGCGGGGGATCCCTGCGCGTCGAGCGCAGCGTCCCCGGCGAGGGCAGCGTGTTCCGCCTCGACCTGCCCACCGCCGCCGCGCCGAACTGACGCGCTCGATGCGCTTCGGTACGAGCGCATAGCATCGACGAGAGACGGTCAGGCCCATGTCGGCCGTTCGTGCTGTTGTTCAACAACGGGAGGCTCACCCATGCCGGCTCAGGACGGAATCGCGTTCCTGCGCGAGGATCATCGTGCGGTCAAGAAGCTCTTCAAGGAGTTCTCCGCCACCGGCGATCGCGCGTATGCGCAGCGCCGCCGGCTTGCGGACAGGATCATCACCGAGCTGTCCATCCACGCGGGCATCGAGGAGAACGTGCTGTATCCCCGCGCGCGTGTCGCGGTCCCCAAGTCGAACGATGATGTGCTCGAAGCTCTCGAAGAGCATCACGTCGTCAAGACCATCCTTGCCGAGCTCGAGAAGATGCAGCCCAGCGACGAGCGCTTCGCCCCCAAGATGAAGGTGCTCATCGAGAACGTCAAGCACCACATCGATGAGGAGGAGAGCGAGCTCTTCCCCAAGCTGCGCAAGGCGTTCTCCCGTGAGGATCTGATCGTGATGGGTGAGGACATGCGCGCCGCCAAGCGCGTGATGCCCACTCGCCCGCATCCGACCGCTCCCGACGAGCCTCCCGGCAGCATCACGGCGGCCGTGGTCTCGGCGCCGGTGGATGCGGCGCGCAAGACCGTCGGTGCCGCGGTCCGGCGCGGGCGCAAGGCGGTCGCCGGCGTGGTGGACGGATCGGGTCGGTGAGCCGGCGCGAGGGTGCGCGCGTCGCCTGACCCGCGCCCACCGGGTTCTGCACCGGGCAACGCGGACCTCTCGGAGTTGCTCGCCCGTGCTGCGGACGAGCAGGAGGAGGGCAGCCAGCGTCAGCGGGCAATGCGCCGTGCATCCCGCGCCGCACTCGGCTGGGACGTACCTGCAGCCGATGTGGTCGCTGCCGGACTGCCTCTGACGACCCTCGCGCGGGTCGGCCCGTGGCTCGCGCAATTCATTGGCGACTGGGTGGCCGCGGGCACCACCGCGCCGCCGGCGCCACCGCTGCGAAGCGGTTTCATGGCCCGTGCCGACGCGCTGCGCATCGTCGCCGGCGGCCAGGGCTGGTCATCCGCAGTCCGCTGTGACCTGCAGATGCACACGCTGAGCAGCGACGGCCACGCCTCACTGGAGGCCATGGCGCGACGATGCCTAGAGCTCGGCTACAGCCACATGGCCGTGACCGACCACTCCGAGGGCCTGCGCATCGCGCATGGTATGGACGCGACCACGCGCGCAGCGCAGGCGACTGAGGTGCGCGACCTCAACGCTCTGCTCGCCGCCGAGGGACACCCGTTCCGCGTCCTGCACGGCCTCGAGATGAACGTGGACCCGGAGGGCGGTGGAGACACCGACCCGGACGTCCTTGCCGGGCTCGACATCGTGCTCGGCGCCTTTCATTCCAAGCTGCGCCTGCCCGAGGACCAGACCGATCGCTACATCCGCGCGCTGCACAACCCCACTGTCGACGTGCTCGCGCACCCGCGGGGACGCATGTACGACCGTCGCCTCGGTCTCACAGCTCGGTGGGACGAGGTGTTCGAGGCCGCCGCAGAGCTCGGCGTCGCGCTCGAGGTGGACGCCTACCCGGACCGGCAGGACCTCGACGTCGAACTGCTGCGGCTGGCCGCCCGGCACGAGGTGTGGGTCGCGGTCGACACCGACGCGCACCATCCCGTCGACCTCGACGCAATGCCGCTGGGAATCGCCGCCCTCATCGTGGCGGGCATTCCGCGCGAGCGGGTCATCAACACGCTGGCTCATGACGCGCTCGTCGAGTGGGTCGCCGCCCGGCGCGCCCGCGCCCGCGCGCGAGCGCGCTAGTCAGCGGCGGCTCAGCCGACCGGAGCCTCATCCAGGCTGGGCACGCGCGTCGGCCTCAGCCCGGCGCGCGCAGCGTGGCGCGCGAAACGTACCGCGTCTCGCACCGCGCACCCCTGCGGGTCGTTGTTGAAGAACGTGTAGACCTCCTCCTCCGGGCTCCAGAGTTCGGCGATGCGCGCCGCCCACCTGCGCAGCGAGGCGTCGCCGTAGCACGGCCAGGGCGTCGCGCGACCCTCGTGAAGGCGCACGAATCCCCAGGACGCAGTGCGCCACATCGGCTGCTGCGGACGCCCGCGGCGATCGGTGAGGCAGAGCGCCGCGTCATGGTCACGCAGGCAGGCCGCGACCTCCCCGGTGTACCAGCTGGCATGGCGGAACTCGACGGCGATGCGGCAGCGTTCCGGAAAGCAGGCGAGCGCGGCGTCGAGGCGTGCGACGTCGCAGCGCATCGTTGGGGGCAGCTGGAGCAGCAAGGGACCCGTCTTGGCGGCCAGCGGGGCGGCACGTTCAAGAAAGAGTCGCACCGGGTCCTCGGGCTCGCGGAGCCGGCGGATGTGGGTCAGGTAACGGCTCAGCTTGAGCACGAACCGGAAATCCGCCGGCGTCTCCTCACCCCACCTCTGGAAGGTCTCCGCAGCGGGCAGGTTGTAGAAGGTGTTGTTCACCTCCACGCAGGCGAACCGATCGGCATAGTGCGCCAGCCAGGCGCGTTGTGGGAGACCGCGGGGATAGAAGCGTCCGCGCCACGACGCGTACTGCCATCCCGAGGTGCCGACGATCAGAGGCACCGCATCCTCCCCGGGTGGCTCGGTTGTGCCACGCGTCGCTCAGCTCAGGCGCGCAGCCTGCCCAGGACGCCGACGATGAGAGCCACGATGGCGATGATCAGGAGCACATGGATGGCGAAGCCGGCGACGTGCACGATCACCACCCCGATCAGCCAGAGGATCACCAGTACTGCCACCACGGCCACCAGGATCGCCACTGTCAACCTCCGCACCGTTCGGCTCCCCCGGGCATGATGGCAGGCCGTACCGGCCGCGGGCCGCACCGTGCGCGGTGCTTCGCCTGGCTCACCGCACTAGAATCGGGCCGCCGGCAACTCGCGCGACTCCAGGCCAGGAGGCACATCTCATGAGCGTTTTCCGACGCTTCAGCAACATCTTCCAGCAGAAGAGCAGCGCAGCTCTCGACCGCCTGGAGGATCCGTCCCAGGCGATCGACCTGTCGTACCAGCAGTTGCTCGAGCAGCAGCAGCGATTGCGCACCGCATTGGTGGAGGCGACCAGCGGCCAGAAGCGCCTGGAGAATCAGGCGGCCGAGATGGACAAGCGGATCGCGCAGCTCAACGGTGCGGCGCAGCAGGCCATGCAATCGGGCAAGGAGGACCTCGCCACCCAGGCGCTGACCCAAGCGGAAGTGCTCGGCCAGCAGCGTCAGCAGCTGAACCCGCAGATCCAGTCGATTGCGGCGCAGGTTGCCAAGCTCCAGCAAGGCATCCAGCGCTACCAAGCCAGGGTGCAGGCATTCGCGAGCCAGCGAGAGACGCTCAAAGCGTCGTATGAGGCGTCGAAGGCGACCAGCGCCGCCGGCGACACGCTCGCCGGGATTGGCGAGCACACATCTGACACGGCGATGATGATGCAGCGCGCGCAGGACAAGATCGCACGGTCACAGGCGCATGCGGACGCGGTCGACTCCCTGTTGGACAGCGGCGTGCTCGACGCCCCACTTCTGTCCGGAGGCGGAACGGCTCTCGACGACCAGATCACAGCGACGGTCGTGGAGAGCAACGTGCAAGCGAAGCTGGCGGCCATGAAGGCACAGCTCGGGCTTGCCGCACCGGCGGTCAGCGCAGCACTCCCGGAGGGGAGCATCGTGGTGCGCATCCACGGTGAGGAGCAGTACCGCATTGCCACCTCTGCTCGCCTACACCTCGACACCTACGACCAGCGGTTGGTCGCCGCCGTCCGCTCCGGTGACGACGCTGCATTTCACTCCGCTCTCGCCGACGCCACCGCCTTTGTCAAGTCCACGGGAACGCAGCTGTCACACGAGGACCTCTCCACGAGCGACATCATCCTGCCCAGTGCGGACATGTCCCTCGACGAGGTGAAGACGTTGCTGCAGCAGGAGAACCTGCTCGGCGAACCGGCCTGACCGCGGGGCCGGCTCAGCTCGTCATCGAGCGCAGCGCGGTCACCGCCGCGTTCCGTGTGCGCGCAGCCTGGGCGGCGCTGGTGAGCAGCGCTGCCGTCCAGCCGGCCACGTCCATCTCTCCAGACGTCGGCAGGCCGCCACCGACGCCATGGACCGCGTGGCTCTGATGACAGATCACCCGCTGCTGCGCAAGCTCGGCGACGAAGGTGTCGTCGCCGAGCTGGACGGTCACCCTGCGCGCCAGCCGGCGGTTCTTGAACATGCTGTGGTCGTGCTCGACGGTGGTGTTGTCAGGGAGGGCGTCGGTCAGGGCCGTGCACATCACCCGAAAGAAGACGGCAGCGTCCCGGGCATCCGATTGGAGGGATGCCGCCAGGGCGCTGAAGTCGGTTTCGGACGCAGCGTCATCGCTCACCGTTTCCTGCCTGATGATCGGGGTGCTGCGCGCGCCTTTGACCGCGCAGTCGCCGCGCTTTTCCTGCGCGGGCGCGCGGCGTGGGGCTTCGACCCCGCGGAACCACCCGCCGGGTCGGTGCGAGGCGGGGTGCTCGTCGCCCGTTCGGGGCGCTCGAGCTCGGTTGCGACAGCCTCGAGCACTCGACCCAGCCCGGCTGCGACCGAGGTGACACTGGCCGCCGCGGCCCGCAGAACCGCCGGGATCCCGCCGTCGTTCACTCTCCCACCGTAGCAGCAGAGGTGTCGCCACGGAAGTCCGCAATTGGCGACCGCCGCGGCGTCAGCCGATGGAACGAGCGGCGGCGGCGTCCAGGAACCAGACGAGCTCGCCGTTGTCCGGCCGTACCCGAGCGGCCGGTACGGTGCCGTCGATCACGCCCCGCAGCGCGTCCGCTTTGGGGGCGCCGGTCACCACGAACGCGACGCTCGCCGCGGCGTTGAGCGCGGGCAGTGTCAGTGTCAGGCGCTCGTACGGAGGATAGGTGGCCCGGCTCGGCGTCGCCCAGGTGTCTGCGACGCTCAGAGCGGCGGTGCCGGGGAAGAGAGAGGCGGTGTGGCCGTCGGAACCGAGCCCGAGGAGGACCACGTCGAGACGCGGTGGGCGCCCGCACTCCTCCTCGAGCAGCCGCGCGTAGTCGGCCGCGACAGCCTGGAGGTCGGGCCGCTCAGCCTCCATGCGGTGCACGTGTTCGCTGGGGACGGGCACCTTGGACAGCAGGGTGTCGACGACCAGCCGGTAGTTGCTCTGCCCATCGTCCGGTGGCACCGCGCGTTCGTCGCCCCAGTACACATGCCAGTGCTGCCAGTCGATGCTGGTGCGAAACGTAGACGATGCCAGCGCCTCGTACAGGAAGTGCGGGGTGTTCCCGCCGGTGACGGCGATTCGGAACCTCTCCACGTCGCGACACAGTCGCGCGATCCAGCCGGCCGCCTCGGCGGCCACCGCGATCGGGTCGGTGAGGACCCGGACTTCTCCGGGCAGCTCACCGCTGCTCATCCCTGTTCTGCGGAGAGCGACCCCGCACTGTGCAGCGCGGCGCGGTACACCGTGTCCTCCCCGCTGCCCTCGAGCAGGCGGCCGACGAGGTCGATCGTGTCCAGCTCCGCGAAGGGCACAGCCCGCTCGGCGGTGAGCCCACCGTCCACGTCGATGACGGTGTGCAGCGCCGCGTCGCGACGCTCGAGCGTCACCAGTGCCTCGTGGCCGCCGGCGCGGCAGTGTACGGCGATGCGCACGATGTCGTGGGCGCTGACATCTTCGTCGTGGCGTGAGGCGGCGATCACGCGGGGACCGTCCGACGACGTCGGCCAGTCGAGCCTGCTGGCCAGCCAGCCGGCGACCAGCCAGGTCTGCGCGGAGATCCGGCCGCCGCTGCACTCCACGTCGACGCGGGTGATGCCGCGCACGAACCGCCGCATCTCCTCGCCGTCGAACGACTCGGCGAGGAGCTGCCGCCAGATCCGGGTGCGCTCCCAGGCGACGTCGCAGAGCGAGATGGCGTCGCCAACCGCCTCCAGCTCGTCGGAGAGCATGCGCAGCGTTCCCCTGTGATCCTCGTACTCCCCACTGTCGATGATCAGCCGCTCGCAGATCGCCACGGCGTCCTGGCCGAATGCCTGGTGCAGCGGTGGCGCGCCGACGAGCCAGACGTACACCGGGATGTCGGGAACGAGCAGCGGCGTCACCACGCTCGCCATGTGGTACGCGGCCTGCCCGCCGACATGAAGACGGACCTGCTCGGCACACACCTGGCCCTCGTCGACAGCTGAGCACTGCAGCGACAGGTCGGCCTCCATCTGGTCGGGGCCTTCCGGGTCGGCGAGGATGATGATCGCGCGGGCGGGATGCCTGGCCCCGAGACGGCCCACCGCCTGGGTGGCCAGGTCGGCGCTATCGACGTCGATGCACGCGGCCACGAGGTTGAGCACCGAGAGCCGCACCACGCCGCCCTCGATGCCGCCGCTGCGGAGCATCTCCCGGTGCATGTCGGCGAGCACTCGGTTCACCGCGTGCAACCCGCTGGCATGCGTGACCTGCAGCGGCGCACCGACGGAGGTCATCTCACAGGCGCCGCCACTGGCGGCCGTCGCGAGCCATGAAGTCCCTGGCGCTCTGCGGGCCCCAGGTACCGGCCTCGTAGTTGGGGAACTCGTCCACCTTGGGTGGGTGTGCCCGCCAGCCGTCGAGGATGGCGGTGCAGAAGCGCCATGCCTCCTCCACCTCGTCCTCGCGCGCGAACAGGGTGGTGTCGCCGAGCATGCAGTCGAGAAGGAGGCGCTCGTACGCCTCGGGCGACTCCTTGAGGAAAGCACTGTCGTATAGGAAGTCCATGTTGACCGTGCGGATGCGCATCGACTGCCCTGGCACCTTGGCGCTGAAGCGCAGCGTGATGCCCTCGTCCGGCTGGATGCGAAGCACCAGAAGGTTGGGATCGATGCTGTCCGAGGGCAGCAGCCCGGACGGCATGGCCACGTTGCCGCCAAAGGGGGAGTGGGGCACACGCCGGAACTGGATGGCGATCTCGGTCGCCCGCTTGGGAAGGCGCTTGCCGGTACGCAGGTAGAACGGCGTCCCCGCCCACCGCCAGTTGTCGATCTCGACCTTGACGGCGACAAAGCTCTCTCGCACCGAGTCCTTTCTGACGCCCTCCTCCTCGCGATACCCGACCTCGCGTTCACCGTCGATCCATCCCGGCCCGTACTGCCCGCGCACGGTGTGCAGCGGCGCGTCGTCAGGGTGGATCGGGCGCACCGCCCGGAGCAGCTTCACCTTCTCGTCGCGAACCGTCTCGGCGCGGAAGTTACTGGGCGCCTCCATGCCGACGATGGCCATGAGCTGCATGACGTGGTTCTGGATGATGTCGCGGAGCGCGCCCGATTCCTCGTAGTACCCGCCGCGACCCTCGACGCCGATGTTCTCGGCGACGGTGATCTGCACGTGGTCGATGTACTGGCGGCTCCACAGCGGCTCGAAGATGCCGTTGGCGAAGCGGAAGACGAGCAGGTTCTGGACCGTCTCCTTGCCGAGGTAGTGGTCGATGCGGTAGATCTGCTCCTCGGTGAAGGCGACGTGGAGCTTGCCGTTGAGCTCGCGCGCGCTCTCCAGGTTGTGCCCGAACGGCTTCTCCACGACCATGCGCGCGAAGTTGCCACCCTCCTGGGCCGACAGGCCTTCGGCGCCGAGCCGTTCCGCCAGCGGCGCGAAGGCGCTTGGTGGTACCGAGAAGTAGAAGATGCGGTTGCCGGCCGTGCCGCGCTCACGGTCGAGCTCTTCGAGGGTGTCGCGGATCGCCTTGAGGCCGTCGTCGGCGTCGAGGTCGAACGAGCAGTAGCGCAGGCCGTCCGCGAAGACGCTCCAGACGTCGTCTCGCAGAGCCACGCGCCCGTACTTCTTGACGCTCTCGCGCATCAACTCGCGGAACTCGTCGGTGGACTGTTCCGTGCGGCCGGCGCCGAGGATGCTGAAGCCCGGGGGCAACTGCCCGTCGGCGGCGAGCGCGTACAGCGCGGGCATCAGCTTGCGCTTGGTGAGGTCGCCCGTGGCTCCGAAGATCACCACCACGCACGGCAGCGGGACGCGCCCCTGGCGCAGGCCTTCGCTAAGCGGATTGGACTGCGCAGGCGCCTCGAGGGTGACCGCGCCCTTGACCTCGGTCTCGGTCACTGCGTCATCGCTGTGGAGGCCGGTGGACCGTTGCCCTTGTCCTCGGTCTTCACGGCGTGGCCACCGAACTCGTTGCGCAGGGCGGCGATCACCTTGTTGCCGAACCCGTCGGGCTGACGGGACTGGTAGCGGGCCATCAGGGACAGCACGAGGACCGGTGCCGGCACCGAGAGGTTCATGGCCTCGTCGATGGTCCAGCGGCCCTCGCCGGAATCGTCCACCCAGCCACGCAGCGAGTCGAGCTGGGGGTCCTTCTCGAAGGCGCTCTCAGCGAGCTCGAGGAGCCATGAGCGCACCACGCTTCCCTGGTTCCAGAGGTGCGCGATGGCGTGCAGGTCGAGGCCGGGAAAGTCCTTGCTGGCATGGAGGATGTTGAAGCCTTCCGCGTAGGCCTGGAGCATCCCGTACTCGATGCCGTTGTGGACCATCTTCACGTAGTGCCCGCTGCCTGCCGGGCCGACATGCAGGAAGCCGTCCTTGGGCGCGAGGGTCTCGAAGATCGGTCGAAGCCTCTCCACGGCGTCGGTGTCACCACCCACCATCAGGCAGTAGCCGACGCTCAGCCCCCAGATGCCCCCGCTGGTGCCCGCGTCGATGAAGGTGATGCCCCTGTCGGCGCAGCGCTGCGCTCGGGCGACGGTGTCATGCCAGTTGCTGTTGCCTCCGTCGACGATGGCGTCGCCGCGCTCGAGGGTGTCGAGGAGCGTGTCGATGACCTGCTCGGTGATCTCCCCGGCAGGAACCATGATCCACACCGCCCGCGGCGCTGCCAACTGCGGCGCGAGGTCGGTGAGGCTGGCCACCGCGGTCGCTCCGAGCGCCTCGGCAGCAACGCGGGCCTCCGGGTCGCGATCGAACGCGACGACTGCGTGGTCGCCGTCGCGACGCAGCCGGTGGACCATGTTCGCGCCCATGCGTCCGAGACCCACGAACCCGATCTGCATCACCGCGCTCCGGTGGCGGCGTGGATCACCGAGTCGGTGAGCCGGCTCAGACCGACCGCGAGGTCGCCGCCGATGTGCAGGCGGATGACGCGGCGCGCATGGTCACGCAGGGATTGCAGGTCACCCTCGGCCTGCGCCTGCTTGAGGATCGAGAAGGTGAAGGGCTGGTCGGGGATGGGGACGTCGACGGCATCGTCCGCGGTGATCTGGATGTAGAGGCCCGTGCCAGGACCGCCCTTGTGCAGCTGTCCAGTGCTGTGCAGGAACCGTGGTCCGAAGCCCAGCGTGGTGGCGACGCGATGCTCGTCGCGGATGGCCACTCGCAGACGCTGCAGAGCCGCCTCGTTCTCCGCGTTCGGCGTCACGTATGCCATCAGCGCCACGTAGTCGCCGGGGCGCACAGCCGAGAGGAATTCCGTCAGCGTGCCGTCGATGTCCCCTCGTCCCGGGGCACCGAACACGGCGATTCCGTCATCGCTAGCGGTCGCCGACTCGTCGGTGAAGGTGCCACTCTTCACGTACTGCTCGAGCACGCGCTTGGTGTTGTCCTTCGACTCCTGGACGTTGGGCTCGTCGAACGGATCGATCTCCAGTGCAGCGCCCGCCACGGCGGTGGCGAACTCCCAGGCAAAGAATTCGGCGGCGAGGTCGAGCAGGTCGTCGAGCTGCATAGTGATCTGGGGGATTCCCGCGCTGCGCAGCGCGCCCACCTCGGCGTCGAACTCGGGGTGGTCGTCGCGAAGCCGCAGCACGGTGAGGATGCGGTCGTCCCCGTAGACACCGGGCTGTCCGATGGGCTCGTCGCCGATGGGGATCAGCCCCTTGCCCTCCTTGCCCGTGCTCTCAGCGATCAGCTGCTCGGCCCACAGTGAGAAGGCGGCGATGCGCGGCGGTGCCAGGATGGTGACCTTGTCGCGGCCGCTTCGCTTGAGGAGCCCGAGGACAGTGCCGAGGGCCAGCCCGGGGCTGAGGTCGGCGGGGGTCCCGGGATGGGACTGCAGCCGCATCCGGTCGGCACGGTCGAGGAACGCCTCCACGTCGATCCCGATGATTGCCGCCGGTACCAGCCCGAAGTAGCTGAGCGCGGAGTAGCGACCACCGATGTCGGCGAGGTTCTCGAAGACATGGCGGAACTTTCGCTCGGCAGCGGTGCCGGCGAGAGCCGACCCGGGGTCGGTGATGCAGATGAAGTGCTGGCCCGCGTTCAGGACTCCAGCGGTTGTCAGCCACTGCCAGAAATGCGCGAGGTGGCTGAGCGTTTCCAGGGTGGTGCCCGACTTCGACGCCACGATGAACATCGTGGTGCGAGGATCCAATCGCTCCGTGAGCTCCGCGATGGTGGCTGGATCGGTGGTGTCGAGCACGTGCAGCTCGGGCTGGCCGGCAGCGCTGCCGAAGGATGTGCGCAGCACTTCGGGGCACAGACTGCTGCCGCCCATGCCGAGCAGCACACAGTTGCGGAATCCCGCCTGCTGCACCTCCGCGGTCAACCCGATCAGCCGGGGCAACTCGCCGCGCATGGTGTCGATGACGTCGAGCCAGCCCAGCCGGTTCTCGATGATCTTGGCGTGGGCCGCATCGCCCGTCTTCCAGAGGTCGGGGTCGCGATCCCAGACCCGGCGCGCCACCTCGCGTGGAGCATCGGTGTGCAGCGCGCCGAGCACCGCGTCAGTGCTGGTGGCCAGGTCGAGGTACTGGCGGCTCCCGTAGCCGCCGCGCATGGCGTCGACCTTCTCGGCGATGCCGCGGATGAGCTCATCGTACGAGTCGGCGAACGACGTGACGCCGGCGTCGAGGAGGTCGGCGGTGACCTTCTCCATGTCGATGCCCACCTCGGCGAGCTGCTCCATGACCCGCTTGGCGCCCGCGTAGTCCCGGTTGACCGTGTTGCCGTCGACGATGCCATGGTCGCGGAAGGCGGTGATCGTCGACGGCGGCATGGTGTCCACTGTGTCCGGTCCCACCAGGGCTTCCGCGTACACGACGTCGCGATACTTGGGGTTCTTGGCGCTGGTGCTGGCCCACAGCGGTCGCTGCACCGGGCCCCCGGCCTCGGCGAGGGGAGCGAACTCGGGGCCGCGAAAGTAGCTCTCGAACTTCTCGTACGCGAGCACGGCGTTGGCGATGGCGGCCTTGCCGAGCAGGTCCTCGAGCGTGGCGTTGCCCGGGTCAGCGGCGAGCTTCTCCTCGATGAGCTTGTCAACGGCGGTGTCGACGCGGCTCACGAAGAAGGACGCCACTGAATGGACGTCGAGCGACCGCCCCTCTTCCTGTCTGGCCTTGAATGCATTGATGTACGCGTTGATGACGTTGTCGTACGACTCCAGGGCGAAGATGAGCGTGACGTTGATGTTCACCCCCGCCGTCAGCGCACTCTGGATGGCCGGCACGCCCTCGGTGGTGGCGGGGATCTTGACCATCACGTTGGGGCGGTCCACACGCTTGTTGAACTCCTTCGCGTAGGTGACGCTGCGTTCGGTGCTGTGCGCCGCCTCCGGTGGCACCTCGAGGCTGACGTAGCCGTCCGCCCCTTTGGTGCGGTCGTGCACCGGTCGGAGGATGTCGGCGGCGCGCTGGATGTCGGTCACCGCCAGCCCCATGAAGATCTCTTCGGGGTCGTCGACGCCGGCGGCGAGGAGCTCGCGGATCTGGTCGTCGTACTGGGTGCCCTCGGCGATCGCCTTCTGGAAGATGGTCGGATTGCTGGTCATCCCAGTGACGTTGTCCTCGGCGATCATGCGCTCGAGCTCGCCACCGGTCAGCAGGTCGCGGCTGATGTAGTCGAGCCAGATCGACTGACCCTGGCCGGCGAGCTGCTGGAGCGGGTTGGCCGCCATCAGTGCGCCTCTTTGACCAGCGATCGCGCCGCCGCAACGATGGCATCGGCGTCGATGCCGGCGGCCGCCATCAGCTCGGCCGGGGTGCCGGATCGCGGGAGGCCGCGCACGGCGAGATGGACGACGTGGCGTGGATGGGTCTCGGCGGCGAGCGCCTCGAGCACGGCGCTGGCGATGCCGCCCTCCGGGTAGTGGTCCTCCACGATGACGATCCGGCCGGCGGTCGCAGCCGACGCTTCACCGACCGTGCGCGCGTCGACCGGCTTGATCGAGTAGAGATCGATGACCCGGCAGTGCACGCCGTCTGCGGCGAGCCGCTCGGCGGCGGCGAGGCAGTTGTGCACCGTGACCCCTGCACCGATCAGCGTCACCGCATCCTCGTCGCTGCTGCGCAGCACCTTCGACCGCCCGATCTCGAACTCCTCGTCGTTGTCGTATAGCGTCGGGTAGGCACCGCGGGTGGTGCGCATGTACAGGATGCCGTCGGTGCTCGCCATGTGCAGCACCAGCTTTGCCGTGGAGACGGGGTCGCTGGGGTACAGGACGATCGAGCTGTGCACAGCGCGCATGGCGGCGATGTCCTCGAGGGCCATCTGCGAGGGGCCGTCGGCCCCGATCTCGCTGCCGGCGTGCGATCCGACCAGCCGGATGTTGGCTCCGGAAACGCCCGCCATGCGGATGAAGTCATAGGCGCGGCTGAAGAAGGCCGCAAATGTCGACGCGAACGGAACCAGCCGGCGCACGCTCATGCCCACGGCCGAGGCCACCAGCTGCTGCTCGGCGATGAACATCTCGAAGAAGCGCTCCGGGTAGGCCTTCTGGAACTCCTCGGAGTACGTCGAGTTGCTCACCTCACCGTCGAGCGCGACCACGTCGGCGCGCGCCCCGAGGGCCGCCAGCGCGTCTCCGTACGCCTTGCGGGTGGCCACCTTGTCGTCCTTCGAGTACCTGGGGAGGTTGATGGTGACGCCGCCCCCGCGACGCACCGCCGACTCGCCCGGCTCGGGCAGCGGCGAGTCCACGTGCAGGTCGCGGATGCCTCCGAGCTCGGCGATGGCGCGCTCAGCCATGTCCTCCGGGAGGGGCTTGCCGTGCCAGTTGTCCTTGTTCTCGATCTCGCTGAACCCCTTGCCCTTGATGGTGCGGGCCAGCACGACCGTCGGGCGCTCGCGTTCCGCACGCGCGGTCGCCAGCGCCTCGTCGATCTGCTCGATGTCGTGGCCGTCGATGACCAGGGCGCGACAGCCGAATGCCTCGACGCGCCGCGCGTACGTCGCCATGTTCCACTCGAACTCTGTGGGTCCGCGCTGGCCGAGGCGGTTGACGTCGACGATGGCGGTGAAGTTGTTGAGGCTGTAATGACCGGCCTTGTCGAGGCCCTCCCAGATGGAGCCCTCGGCGATCTCGGAGTCACCGCAGACGGTCCACACATGGAATGGCAGCCGGTCGACCGCGCGCCCCGCCAGGGCGACTCCGACCGCGATCGGCAGGCCCTGGCCGAGCGAGCCGGTAGCGACGTCGACCCACGGAAGGACGGGTGTAGGGTGACCCTGGAGGCGCGACCCATGGGTGCGGTAGGTCATCAGCTCGGCGTCGTCGATGGCCCCGCACGCCTTGAACAGGGCATAGATGAGGGGCGACGCGTGTCCCTTGGAGAAGATGAGGTGGTCGTTGTTGTCGAGGGTGGGGTTCTTCCAGTCGTAGCGGAGGTGACGGGCGATCAGCACGGCGAGGAGGTCACTCGCCGACATGCTCGAGCTGGGGTGCCCCGATCCGGCCTTGGTGCTGGCCCGGATCCCATCAACGCGCAGCTGCTGACCGAGATCGCGCAGGAACGCGAGATCCTCAGCAGTCAGAGACTTCTCGAGACTGCCAGTCATCGCCATGTCACGACCTCCGGGGTTGCTTCCTGATCCGTTCCTACTCATCATGCCGCGCCAGCGCTGACCGCCGCAGGCGGCGGTCAGCATGCCCGGGGGAGCCGCCTGGCCTCGTGTAAACTCGGAGGCCGCTCGAAAGTCGGGCCGCGCGCCCATAGCTCAGTCCGGATAGAGCGTCTGACTACGGATCAGAAGGCCAGGGGTTCAAATCCTCTTGGGCGCGCCACCTCTCAGCGGAGGAACTGGAAGGGGTCCTCGGCTGTCGTTCGGGCCCGCCGTCTACGCAGGAGCACGGTGCCCGCGATGGCCGCGGTGATCACCAGGATCGCGGCGATCCCCACCAGCAGCGCAGCCGGTGGGCCGGAGCCGCGGCCGTTGCCCGCGGCGAGTGGCGTGGCGGCCGAGCCGGGGCTGGCGGTGGGCGCCGGGGTCGGGAGCGCGGTTGGCGTGTCCGTGGGTAGCGGGGTGTCGCTCGGCGTCGGCGTCGAGGTCGGGGCCGGGGGTGGGGTCGGGGTCGGGACCGGGGTGGGCGTCGGTGGCACGGTGACGGTGAACTGCTGGCCCGGCAACACCCTGCCCGTGTTGCTGTTCTTGACGATGGCATTGCCTCTGCTCGACGGCTCCTTGAGCGCGGCGCTGGGGAAGTGATCGCCCCCTGTGGCGCCGCTTGGCACGGTTCCGCTCACGGTGCCCTGGCACTTCCCGCTGGCTTGTCTGGCAGTCACCGGCGTCGTGCCGATCGGCGTCGTGGCGCTGTCGTCCCAGTAGAGGACGATGGTCAGGTTGGTGGGGTCCGGTGAGTTGCTGGCACAGTCGGCGTAGTTCCACGTGTACTTGTATTTCACCGTGCTTCCCGGCGCGCCGGACGCCGCACCGCCGGCGGCACGCAGCAGGGTGGGGGAGGCGCCGGCCGACGCGCCGATCGCAGGCAGCGCGACCACCGCGGTGGCGACCAGGGCGGCCATCATGGCCATGGCTTTCATCGCCGCACGAACCGTGGACATGACGCTGAGAGTACCCCGGACCAGGCTGTTCTCATCGCCTAGACTCCGTGCGCGATGAAGGGCCTGGGACGGATCACTGCTGCCCTCGGTGCCGGCGTGGCGGGTCTGGGTGCCGCGGTCTTCCTGCACCCGCGCTCGGGGGCACGCAATCGCAAGGCCGCGGCCGGGGTGGCGCGACGCCAGTCGGCGAACGTGGCCACCATGGTCGGCGACTCGGTGGCGAATCCGGGCCGCGGCGGTCGCCGGGAGGTGCAACTGGTGGAGAGGGTTCGCGCCGAGCTGGACGTTCGGCACCCTGACGCCGCCGCCGGACTGCACGTCAGCGCGCGCAAGTCGACGGTCACCCTGCGCGGCGAGGTCATCCACCTCGACGACATCGACGCCTTCGAGGCAACCGCGCGGTCGGTGGCCGGCGTCAGCGACGTCAACAACCTCCTCCGCCTCGCCGCGCCCGCCTCCGCGGGGTGACGCTGCCAATCACGCCGCCGCTGGAGCCGATGCTTGCCCGCGCGGCGGAGCAGATCCCGTCGGGCCCCGGTTGGCGGTACGAACCCAAGTGGGACGGCTTTCGCGCCATCGTGTTCCGCGACGGCGACGACGTGCACGTCGGTAGCCGCAAGGGCCAGCCCTTGCTCCGCTACTTCCCCGAGATTCTCGACCCGTTGCGGCACGCCATGCCCGAACGGGCTGTCGTGGACGGCGAGATCATCATCGCCACCCCGCGCGGGCTCGACTTCGATGCCCTGCAGATGCGGCTGCACCCGGCCGCTTCAAGGGTGGCGAGGCTGGCGGCCGAGACTCCGGCCACGGTGATCCTCTTCGACCTCCTCGCCGACGGCTCGGGCGACCTGCGCGGCAGCCCGCTGGTGACCCGGCGCGAGCTTCTCCTCGGAGCCATCTCCGGCAATGCGCGCGTGGCGTTGACCCCGCAGACTGCCGACTTCGAGGAGGGGAAGGACTGGTTCACCCGCTACGAGGGCGCTGGGCTCGACGGCCTGATCGCCAAACCAGAGGACAGCACCTATCGCAGCGGCGAGCGAGGCTGGACCAAGATCAAGCACCTGCGCACGGTCGACTGTGTCGTGGGCGGGTATCGCATGGAGGTGAAAGGGCGAGGAGTGGGGTCGCTTCTCCTCGGCCTCTACGACGGCGACGGCGTGCTCCACCACGTCGGCCACACCTCCTCGTTCTCCGCCACGGAGAAGCGCGAGCTCGTCGGCACGCTCGAGCCGCTGGTGGGTGGGGACAGCTTCGGCCACGGGCGCACCCCGGGAGCGCCCAGCCGGTGGACCAAGGACAAGGATGCCGACTGGACGCCGCTGCGCCCGACCCTGGTCTGCGAGGTTTCCTTCGACCATCTCCAGGGGCGGCGCTTCCGCCACGCCGCTCGATTCCTGCGCTGGCGCGAGGACCGCGACCCCGCGACCTGCACGTACGACCAACTGACCGCCGCCGACGCCTTTCATCTCAGCGAGATCGTCCACCTCCCCGACGCCGGATAGGTACACGCCGCCTAGCATCGCCTGGTGCCTCGCCGTGTTCGTGTCCTTGACAGCGACCCCGTCGCCACCGCTCGCGCGGCGGGGCTGCGCTATGTCAACGACGGTTCCCCCGGGATACGCCGTCAGCCCAAGCCGCGTGGAGGGTTCCGCTACGTCGGCGTCGACGGCCGGGCCATCACGAGGGCGACGGAGATCCAGCGCATCGCTCACATCGCCATCCCGCCGGCGTGGACCGACGTCTGGATCTCCCCGGCCGCCAACGGGCACATCCAGGCCACCGGTCGTGACGCGCGGAAGCGCAAGCAGTACCGCTACCACAAGAGGTGGCGCGAAGCGCGCGACGCCACCAAGTACGAGCGCACCATTGCCTTCGGCGAGGTGTTGCCGCGGATTCGGGTGCGCGTCGACAAGGATCTGCGTGGCT
The DNA here is from genome assembly GCF_016464765.1 of Candidatus Aeolococcus gillhamiae. Lineage (NCBI taxonomy): Bacteria > Bacillati > Candidatus Dormiibacterota > Candidatus Dormibacteria > Candidatus Aeolococcales > Candidatus Aeolococcaceae > Candidatus Aeolococcus > Candidatus Aeolococcus gillhamiae. Next base: position 50,464 of record NZ_JAEKNS010000131.1, read on the forward strand.
CCGAGCTCAGCCGCGAGCGCGTCCTGGCCACCATCGTGCGCCTGCTCGACTCGACGTACATCCGCGTCGGCAATGAGGAGTACGCACGCGAGAACCGCTCCTTCGGGCTGACCACCATGCGCGACCACCACGTCGAGGTGGAGGGCTCCAAGCTGCGCTTCCAGTTCCGTGGCAAGAGCGGCAAGCAGCACACCGTCGCGATCGCCGACCGGAGGGTCGCGCGCGTGGTCAGCCGCCTCCAGGATCTTCCCGGTCAGCAGCTGTTCCAGTGGCAGGACGACGATGGCGAGCTGCACGGCGTCGAGTCGGACGACGTCAACGCGTACATCCGCGAAGCGTCCGGCGAGGACTTCACCGCCAAGGACTTCCGCACCTGGGGCGGGACAGTGCTGGCCGCGTGGGCACTCCAGGAGCTGGGCGAGTACGCCTCGCAGACGCAGGCCAAGCGGCACGTGGTCGAAGCCGTCGAGTCCGTCGCGCGCCATCTCGGCAACACCCCTGCCGTCTGCCGGCGCTGCTACGTCCATCCCGAGGTGATCAGCGCGCACCTCGACGGGGCTCTCCTGGCCAACCTGGAACGTCGCGCCGAGGAGACCCTCGCCCAGTCTCTCGACGACCTCTCTGGTCGTGAGGCCGCCGTGCTCGCCTTCCTGCGCCGGAGGATCGCCGAGGCAGCCTGATGCGGGATACAGTGGCGGGCGATGGGCGTGCCCACCGACTACGCCACGTACCTGCGGATCGATGAGCTGCTCGACCTGCAGCAGCCGCTCAGCGACGGCGCCCACGACGAGATGCTGTTCATCGTCGTCCACCAGGTGTACGAGCTGTGGTTCAAGCTCATCCTGCACGAGCTGGACGCCGCCGCCGTCGCCCTCGACGACGCCCGTGCGCACGCCGCGCTGCGCCCCATGCACCGCGCGGTGGCGGTGGAGCAGCTGCTCATCGACCAGCTGCACGTGCTCGAGAGCATGAGCCCCGACGGCTTCATGCGCTTCCGCGACCCACTCGCGCCGGCGTCGGGGTTCCAGTCAACGCAGTTCCGTGAGATCGAGGCGCTCTCCGGCGCCGGCGATGCCCGCCACCTCGACGCTGCCGGACGCGACGAGATCCATCGCGCCCAACTCAGCGAACGGCTCGGCGGCCGCACGCTGTACACGGCGCTGGGCATGTCGATGCGCGCCGCCGGCTTCGACGCTCCCGACGGGGATCACGCCGACGCACGGGCGCGCCGGATGAGCGCTCTCGCATCGCTGTACCGCGATCATGACGATGCCCCCCGGGCGGTGCTGCACGAGCTCTGTGAGGCATTCGTGGACCATGACGAGACAATCGCGCGCTGGCGTCACCACCACGCCCTGATGGCCGCCCGAGAGATCGGCAGCAGGACGGGATCGGGCGGCAGCCTCGGCGTCGCCTACCTCCAGTCAACGCTGGACCGGCGGTTCTTTCCCGAGCTGTGGGAGGTGCGCAACCAGCTGTGATCTCCGCTGTCGACCGCGCCACCTGCGCCGCCCGCGATGCTGTGGATCCGCTCGCGTCGGTTCGTGAGCAGTTCGTCCTCCCGGATGACCTCATCTACCTCGACGGCAACTCGCTCGGGGCACTGCCGGTCCGCACCCCGGCTCGCCTGGCGGCTCTCGTCGAGGAGGAGTGGGGCCGGGGACTGGTGCACAGCTGGTCAGATGCCGGCTGGATCGAGGCCCCCGCCCGGGTGGGGGCCAAGCTGGCTCGCCTGATCGGCGCCGGCAGCGACGAGGTGGTCGTCGCCGAGAGCACCTCGGTGTGCCTCTTCAAGCTGGTGTGCGCCGCACTCGCGATGCAGCCCGACCGCTCCGTGGTGCTCACCGAGGAGGAGAATTTCCACACCGACGTGTACGTGGCCGCCGCTGCGGCACAACTGTGCGGTGCCACGGTCGAGGTGCAGCCCCGTGCACGCCTCCTCGACGCGCTGGACGACCGGGTCGCCGTGCTGGTGCTCACCCACGTCGATTACCGCACCGGGTACATGCACGACATGCGCGCGCTCAGCGCCGCCGCGCACGACGCCGGCGCGCTGGCGCTGTGGGATCTTTGCCACAGCGTCGCGGCGGTGCCGTTGCAGGTGAACGCCGACGGCGCCGACATGGCGGTGGGCTGCGGCTACAAGTACCTCAACGGCGGCCCGGGCGCCCCGGCGTTGCTGCACGTACGCGCCGGCCTGCACGGGGCGCTGCGCAATCCTGTGCCGGGGTGGCTCGGCCACGCCGAGCCCTTCGCCTTCGAGCTCGCGTTCCGACCTGCCTCCGGCCTGCGCTCGATGATCACCGGTTCTCCGCACATCCTCCAGCTGACCGCGCTCGAGTCAGCCGTGGACCTGTGGCTCGAGGTCGACATGGCGGCCGCGCGCGCCAAGTCGGTCGCGCTCACGGAGCTGTTCATCGAGCTGGTCGAGGAGCGCTGCGCACGGATGGGTTTCGAACTTGCCTCGCCACGCGACGCCGCCCGTCGCGGCTCGCAGGTCGCCCTCCGCCATCCCGACGGGTACGGAGTCGTGCGTGCCCTCGCCGAGCGCGGGGTGGTCGGGGACTTCCGCGCTCCCGACATCTGCAGGTTCGGGCTGGCGCCACTGTACGTGCGCTACGTGGACGTGTGGGATGCCGTCGACCACCTACACCAGGTGGTGGCCGAGGGCGCCCACCTGGACCCCCGTTTCGCGGAGCGCGCGGCGATCACCTGACGCCGCGTCCGATCAGCCCTGTGCTGTTCCGAGGTGGCTGACACAGGATCGTGACCCGCGCATCAGAGGGTCCGTGGACAGCCCCTGCCACCGTGTCCCAAGGCACCGTGTGCGCGTGCCCAGCAGCACAGGAAGACAACACCACGATGGGGACCCGCCAACAGGGCGATCGCGACGCTCAGATCCGCAGAAGCAGGGAATGGGACCGACGTCCCGGCCTGGCCCGTGCGGTGCGCATCACTGTCTTTGCTGCGCCGGTGGCCGCCTCGTTCGGCGTCGCGGCGCTGCTGACACACGTCTTGCCGCGCGCCGACAGCGCGGCCACCACCGTCCTCTGGATCGGCGTCATCGCCGCCGCTTCGCTGGTCACCCTGGTGGCGTTCGAGCGTGCGGCGCGCCGTCTTCTCCCGCTGGCTGCGCTGCTCAACCTGTCGCTCATCTTCCCGGACAAGGCGCCCGCGCGCTTTGCAGTGGCGCGGCGCACCGGCCGTCCCCGCGACCTCCAGGAGAGCCTCCACCGCGCCCACGAGACCGGCCACGACGACGACGTCCGCAGGATGCAGACGATCATCGAGCTGGTGCTCGCGCTCTCGGTGCACGACAAGGCATCCCGGGGGCACTCAGAGCGCGTTCGCGTGTTCACCGATCTCCTCGCCGACGAGCTGAAGGTGCCCCGACAGCGGCCGCAACCGCCTCCGCTGGGCCGCTTTGCTCCACGACATCGGCAAGCTCGAGGTCCCGGCGACGATCCTCAACAAGCCGGGCACGCCCGACGAGGCGGAGTGGGCGGCACTGCACCGTCATCCGGAGGAGGGCGCGCGCCTGGTCGCGCCGCTCCTGCCGTGGCTCGGCGAGTGGGGCGCCGCTGTTGAGCAGCACCACGAGCGTTTCGACGGCACCGGCTATCCCCATCAGCTCAAGGGTCATGAGATCTCGCTCGCTGCCCGGATCGTGGCGGTCGCGGACGCCTACGAGGTGATGACCGCTCCCCGGCCGTACAAGCGGCCCATGAGCGTGTCCGCAGCCCGCCAGGAGCTGGTTCGAGTGGCCGGCACGCAGCTCGACCCGGTGATCGTCCGCGCGTTCCTGAACGTGTCGGTGGGGCGTCTGTGGCGGACCATCGGCTTTGGCGCGTGGATCGCGCAGGTGCCTCAGCTCGGACGCATCTTCAGCTTCGGCGGGTTCACCGGCTCGGGCATGGGGATGGGCATCGTCACCGCGACGACCGCAACGGTCTTCGCCGTCACTGGCGTGGTCGGGACGCCGCCCGGCCCGGGCCTCGCCGGCCCCACCTCACGCGCGGTCGCCGCCGCGCCGTCGCGCACCCCCGGTCAGACTCCGAAGCCCACGGCCACATCGCGCCCTGCTACGGCCGCCCCCACCGCGCCGCCAACGACGACCGCGCAGACTGCGGCGCCGACCGCCACCAGCGCGCCCGTCGCCGGTTCGACAACCGCCGCGACCCCGCCGCCGACCGCCGTCGCCACCGCAAGGCCCACGGCCACACCCGCCCCGAATCCGACTCCAACCCCGACGCCCACTCCGCCCCCGACGCCCAAGCCGACACCAACCCCGACTCCGACCCCGAAGCCCACTCCGGATCCCTGGAGCTGCGCGGGATGTAGCAACACCGCCCCCAGCTGCACCAGCTACTGCAAAGGCGACAACAACAAGAATTGCCTCACCTTCTGCCTCGGGAACAACAACAAGTCGTGCACGTCGCACTGCTTTGGCGACAACAACAAGTCGTGCCTCTCATACTGTCAGGGCAACAACAACAACAGCTGCCGGATGAACTGCCGCAGCATGATCGTTCCAGCCGCCGCCCTGTTGCAGGAGAACCGTGCTCAAACCTCGCGGTGGCGGGTCCTCTGCCAAGCGGACACCATGCTGAAGATGACGATCCCCACCACCAGCGCGATGGTGATCCGACCGCTGTACTGACCGACGGCGTCGGCGACGTTCTCGGCGGGCTTGCCGATGACGAAGCCCAGCGAGACCCATAGGGAGATGAAGAGAAGGGTGCCCACGAAATCGGCGGCCAGGAACCGCCAGATGTTGATGCGGGCATCACCGGCGCCGAAATAGAGAAGGTCGTTGGGAACGGGCAGGAAGTACGCGAAGAGGATCGTCCAGAGGCCCCAGCGCGCGAAGAATCGCTCGGCTCGACGTGCCCTGCGGTGCCACCGTGGATCGTGTTTCTCGAGGTAGGCGACCAGCGGGCGACCGTACCGCCGCCCCGCCCAGTAGTAGAAGGGATCGGTGAGCATGGTGTACGGGATCGGTGCCAGCAGCACCGCCCACAAGGGCAGGCGACCGCTGGACGCGAATGCGCCTGCGATGATCAGCGAGATCGTGCTGCCGCGGAGCAGCTCGGCGTACAGCGGCTTGGTGAACTGCAGCGCCACCCCAAGGGGGATCCCGGCGTAGTAGTAAATCGACTTGACGAAGATGGGCCCGAGGCAGAGCACGTCGCGCAGCCCCGCGGTGGCGAACAGCCTCTGTCGGGCGTCCTCGTCGACGTCGCCGCTCACCGACGGCGCCGACAGGTCGCCATCCTCGGGCTGCATGCCGGTCACACCGCGTCTGCCCCGGGAACATCGGGGCGTGCCCTTGCGGCGGCCGGGGGTTGGGTGAGGATGACGGCCACGGCAACCACGATGAGGGCAGCCGCCAACAATGTCTGCCCGGTGATGCGCTCGCCGAGGAAAGCCCACCCGAGAAGCACCGCGACCAGCGGGTTGACGTAGGCGTACGTGGCCACCGCTGTGGTCGGCACCTTGGTGAGCAGCCAGACGTAGGCGCTGAACGCCACCAGCGAGCCGAAGACGATCAGGTAGAGCACCGACAGCCACGACGCCAGGCTCACCTGGCCGAGGTGCAGCGCAGACCCCTCCCCAGTGAGCATTCCGACCACGAGCAGGAGCGCCCCGCCACACAGCATCTCCATGCCGGTCGCCACCAGGGCGCGCTTGGGCACCGGGCCGCGCGTGGCGTACAGGGAACCGATCGCCCAGCTCAATGGCGAGGCCAGTACCAGCAGCATGTGGCCGAGGTCGCCGCCACCGCCGGCACCTGGCCGGAGCAGCACAGCGGTCCCCAGCAACCCGATGACGATGCCGCCCACCGCGATCCTGCCGAGGCGGCGGCCCAGCGCGACCGCTCCGAAGAGGGCGATGAAAAGAGGGACGGTCGCGACCTCGAGCGCCACCACCCCGGAGGGGACGTACTGCTCACCGAAGGCGACCCCGCCGTTGCCGCCGAGCAGCAGGAGCCCGCCAGTGATCGCCGTGGCGCGCCACTGCCGCCACCCGATCGGATCCCGTGCCGCGCCGCGCATGCGGCTCGTGACGGCGAGCAACGCTGCGCCCGCGATGAGAAAGCGCACGCCGGACATGAGCAGCGGCGGCAGCGTCTCGACCGCGACCTTGATGAAGAAGTAGGTCGACCCCCAGATGATGTAGACCGCGGCGAAGGCGGCGACCACCCCGCCGCCGACCCGCTGCAGAACGGGAGGCCGCACCAGCGTGGTCATCGCCGATCACCCTACGGCATCAGCCTCGAGGGACGCGGCAGCGCGCCTCCCCCTACCATGATCGCGAGGAGGACAGCAGATGGCCGTTGAACTGCAGCAGATGCACTCCGTCAACCCCGCGACGGAGGAGCACATCGCCACATACCCGGTGCATTCCGAGAGCGATGTGGACGCCATCCTCGACGCCGCGGTGGCTCGGCAGCCCTCCTGGCGCACCACTCCCATCGCCGACCGGTGTGCGCTGCTGTCCAGAGTCGGTGAGCTGCTCCGCGAGCGCCGCGACGCGCTCGCCGGCCTCATCACCGCCGAGATGGGCAAGACCATTGGCGAAGCGCGCGCGGAGGTCGAGAAGTGTGCTTTCACCTGCGACTGGTTCGCCGCGCATTCCCCGGAGTTCCTCGCCGATCAGCCATTTCCGAGTGACAGCCCGCGCAGCTTCGTCGCCTTCGAACCGCTCGGCACCGTCCTGGCGGGGATGCCGTGGAACTTCCCTCTGTGGCAGGTCTTCCGCTTCGCCGCGCCGGGGCTGTGCGCCGGCAACTGTGCCGTCCTCAAGCATGCGTCCAATGTCAGCGGCTGCGCGCTCGCCATCGCTGAGCTCTTCACGGACGCCGGTTTCCCGCGCGGAGTCTTCGCGGTGGTGCTCATCCCCAACGACCGCGTCGCGGCTGTCATCGAGGACCCGCGCATTGCGGCGGTGACGCTCACCGGAAGCACCGCGGCGGGACGCAGCGTCGGTGCCGCAGCGGGGCGGAGTCTCAAGCCGGCGGTCCTCGAGCTCGGCGGCTCCGATGCGTTCATCGTCCTCGAGGACGCCGACCTCGCCGCGGCCGCGGCCACCGCCGCCAAAGCGCGCTTCCAGAATGCCGGGCAGAGCTGCATCGCCGCCAAGAGGTTCATCGTCGTCGAGAGCGTGGCCGCGGACTTCGAAGAGCTGCTCGTGGAGCAGGCACTCGCGGTCGTGGTGGGCGACCCGCTGCGCGACTCGGTGACCATGGGACCGCTGGCGCGGGGTGACCTGCGTGCGGTCCTGGAGCACCAGCTGCGCGAGTCGGAAGCCGCCGGCGCGACGCTCCGCTGCGGCGGGGGCCGGCCGGAGGGCCGCGGCTACTTCATCACCCCGGCCGTCCTCACCGGTTGCACGATCGACATGCCCGCGTTCCGTGAGGAGACGTTCGGCCCCCTCGCGGCGGTGATGCGCGTCGGCTCGGCGGACGAGGCGCTCGCCGTGGCCAACACCTCCGATTTCGGCCTCGGAGGGAACATCTGGACACGCGACGAGGAGCGTGGCGTGGCGCTGGCGCGGCGCCTGGACAGCGGTGGCGTGTTTGTCAACGGGATGACCCACTCCGATCCGCGCATCCCGTTCGGTGGCGTCAAGGACAGTGGCTACGGGAGGGAGCTGTCGAGCTTCGGCATTCGCGAGTTCGTCAACGTCAAGACGATCTGGCGGCCGGGCCCCGAGGCCTCGACGGCCGGCAATACGCCGGCAGAGTGAAGCAGAACCGGGACTGTCACATATCCTTTGCGTAGGCGCGCTCTCTTCCGGGCAGCGCAGGCCCAGATTCAGGCATGACAGCAGACAGTCCCGCTTCCCGCCAACGACGCCCCGTTCGCCGACTCGCGGCCACCGGACTGGTGGTGCTGCTCGCCGTGCTCTCAGCGATTGGCACCATCAACCTCCTACCTGTGGGTGGCGGCATCGCCGTCGAAGGACCGCTGGCTGTGCACCGCACCGCCCAGACGGCCTCCCCGCCCGATGGTGAGCTGCCCAACGATGCGCTGCTCCCGCCTGGAGCTCCGTCGCCGGTCACGCTCTCGGTCCCGGCTGGCCCCCATCTGGCGGTGCCGATCCTCTACTACCACTACATCCGTACCATCCAGCCGACGGCCCAGAACCTGCTGAGCTTCAACCTCTCCATCCCGCCTACGCTCTTCGCTGAGCAGATGGCCCTTCTCCAGGTCGAGGGCGCGCATCCGATCACCCTGGCCACGCTGATGGAGGCGCTCGCCGGCAAGCGCGGCCTGCCGGCGCGCCCGGTGGTACTGACGTTCGACGACGGCTACGCCGACTTCGCCACGGTGGTGCAGCCGGTGCTGGCGCGGTACGGTTTCGTGGCCACGGATTTCGTGGTCAGCGGCTTCGTCAACAAGCCGCGGTACATGAGCGCTGCGCAGATTCTCAAAATGGAGGCCGCGGGTATGGTGGTCGGCTCGCACACCGTGCACCACGTCGACCTTGCCGCCGTCCCGCTGTCCGCCGCGTGGCTCGAGATCGCCAATGGCAAGAATGCGCTCGAAAAGCTGCTCGGTCATCCCGTGTTGGACTTCGCCTACCCGTATGGTGGCTTCAACGCCGTGGTCGCGCAGCTGGTGCAGCAGGCGGGGTTCCGCGAGGCCGTCACCACCATGAACGGCAACGAGCAGTCACTCAACGGGCGCTACGAGCTTCACCGCACCGGGATGGGCGGTGCGCCGAGCCTGGCGACGTTCGCGCAGGCAGCGGGTGTGCCCCTGCCGTCGCCGGTGCAGCTCGCCTCTATCTCCGTCCTGGCAACGTCTCCGTCAGCGCCGCGCAGCGAGTGAGGCCACGCCCTCACTCCGGCGCCGAGCGTTCGGGCTCGCCACCGGTATGGCCGCTGCAGCGGAGCACCGGAAGCGCTGGGTAGCGGGCAAATCTCGGGTCGACCTCGGACAGGCGACACATCCAGAACTGTGAGCGGGCCCCGCGGATGACGCGGGCACGCTCACAACTCGCGCAGAGCCCGGGCGGTGTTGCGGACATGACCGTGGGCGCGGCGCACGGCCGGACCCGAAAGAGTGGCCACGCGAGCCGGCACGCGGCTCAGCCGGCCAGGGCTGGGCCGCAGCGAGATGCGCTGGAAGCGTTCGATCGGCCAACCGAGTCGTTGGGCGTGGGCGGTGAGCGCGCGATCGCCGTTGACGCAGACCGGGTGACCGACCGACTCCAGCATGGGCAGGTCACTGGCAAAGCTGTCCCCGTACGCATGTGAGAGGGCGAGGTCCACGTGGTGGGCGGCGGCCAGCTCGCGGACCGCGTCGGCCTTGCCGGTTCCGTGGCAGAGCCGCAGGATGCGGCCGGTGTAGCGGCCGTCGCGGAGCTCGGCCACGGTGCCTGCCACACCGTCGACGCCGATGATCGACCCCAGCACGCTGATGAACTGCGCCGGTGACGACGACACCAGGAACACGAGGTCACCGCGCTCGCGATGCCAGGCGATGCGGGCGCGCGCCTCGGCGTGGACGCGTGGCAGGACGTGCAGCGGGACCTCACGGCGGGCGAAGTCCATCAGTTCCTCTGCCTTGACGCCGGCCACGAGCGCGCCGGCACCGCGCACCGCATCGCGTATCTGCGCCTCGTCGAAGCCGGACACGCTGAAACGGGCCTGGACCACAAGCGAATGAAGCATGGCGCGGGTGGGCATGAATCCGGCGCGCCGCATGGGACGCGCCACAGCAAGCAGCGACGATCCGCGCAACAGCGTGCGGTCGACGTCGAAGAAGGCGGCTGCCCGACGGGTGGATCGGTCCTGCTCGGCTACCATGCGCGCAATGTCCAGGGTTGCGAGCCGCGGCGCGGTCTCTGCGCAGTCCAGTGTACGGGCCACCGGCGCTGAACTGCTCTCGCGCGCGCAGATGCGCATCGCAAAATCGCGCAACATTGAGCACTGGCAAGCGGGTCTGGCGCGCTGGGATGCGGAGGTGCTGCTCGCCCATGTCCTGGGCGTCGACGCGGAGGATGACGAGGTCCTGCGCGACAGCGCTGTGTCGCCCTCGCAGCAGCGTCGCTTCGACGCCATGGTGCAGCGCCGTCTGACGGGCGAGCCGGTCAACTACATCACCGGGCACTTCCGTTTCGCCGGGCTCGACCTGGTGGTGCGCCCCGGCGTGTTCTCGCCGCGGGCGTCGAGCGAGCTGGCGGTGGACCTTGCTGTTGCTCGCCTGCGCCGGCGTCGGGGACGGCGCATCGCGGTCGACGTGGCCACCGGGAACGGCGCCATCGCGCTGGCGATTGGCGCGGCGGTGACGGCGGCCGAGGTGTGGGGTATCGACATCTCGGCGGAGGCGGCGCGCCTCGGACGTCTCAATGCACGACGCCTGGACCTTGACAACGTGCACTTCGCGACCGGCGACATGCTGGCCGGGTTGCCTGCAGCGCTCCGCGGCGCGGTCCAGGTGCTCACCATCCATCCGCCCTACGTCGCGCGCGACGAGGTGCGAACGTTGCCGGTGGAGATTCGCCGCTTCGAGCCTCGCCACACCCTCACCGATGGTTCGGACGACGGACTCGGGCTGGTCCGGCGACTCGCGGACGACGCTCCCGGCTGGCTGCGCCCCGGCGGCCATGTGCTCGTGGAGATCGCTCCATACCTCGCCAGGGAGACCGCGACAGCGCTGCGACGCGGTGGCCTGCGCGATGTCCGTTCCCATCGCGACAGCCTCGGGGTCACGCGCGTGGTGATCGGGCAGTTGTGAACGAGTCTGCGTCGCCTGCTGTCGGACCGCCGTGGCACCGTCCGCTGCGCGGTCGGCTCGACGAGCTGGCCATCGACAGCGTGGCTCTGCGTGGCAATCCCCTCAACGACCCCAGCGTGCGACCGCTGTGGGTGTACTCGCCTCCCGGAGAAGTGACGAGCATCGAGCTTCCGGTGATTTACCTGATCCAGGGCTTCACCGGCCAGCTCGACATGTGGCGCAATCGCAGCAGCCAACGGCTCACCGCGATCGAGCTCATCGACGAGCTGTTCAGCGATCCGAGCGTGCCGCCGTGTCGCGTCGCCATGATCGACTGCTGGACGTCGCTGGGGGGAAGCCAGTTCCTCGACTCGCCTGCGACCGGTCGGTATCACACGTACCTCTGCGAGGAGGCGATCCCCTTCGTTGATGCCCACTATTCCACGCGCGCGCATCGTGATCACCGGGCGATCAGCGGCAAGTCGAGCGGCGGTTACGGCGCGATGATCACCCCGATGTTGCGGCCGGACCTGTTCGGGGGCCTGGCGTCGCATGCCGGCGATGCTCTCTTCGAGCTGTGCTATTGGCGCGATGTGCCGGAGGTGGTGCGCGCCCTGCGCGAGCAGTACGGCGGCTCTTACGAGGGATTCTTCGCCGACCTGCGAGGCCGAATGCCGTGGAGCAGGAAGGAGGACGGCGTGCTGCTCAACATGTGGGCCATGGCCGCCGCGTACTCGGCGGATGATGACGGCACGGTCAGGCTTCCCTTTGACGCATCGACCGGGCAGATGATCCCCGAGGTGTGGGAACGCTGGCTGGCGTGGGATCCGGTGCGCATGGTGCCGCGCTACGCCGACGCTCTGCGCTCGTTGGCGGCGATCTACATCGACGCAGGGACGCGCGACGAGTTCTTCCTCGACCTCGGCGCCACCGCCTTTCGCAACGCACTGGGCGAGATCGGCATAGCTGAAATGCACTTCGAGCTCTTCGACGCCGGCCACATGTCCATCGAGTATCGCTACCCGGTGGCCATGCGCTACCTCGCGGAGCGCATCAGCGGCTCCTGAGGGTCAGCGCCGGGCCGGGACCCCGTACTCGGCGGGCACCGGTTGCTCGGCGCCGCGAGCCGGTCCGCTCGGCACCCGAACGATGGCTGGCGTGACCTCGGTGTCCGGCGGCGAGGGCTGTTCCGGCGGGGATCCGGGTCCGCGGCGGTCGTCGGGCCCGTCGTCTTTGTCGCGCTCGTCTGAGCTGGCGGCCGTGAGGTAGAAGGCCGACAGCGATCCCAGAAATACCGACAGCACAAGGGCCATGGGGATGGTCAGGGCAAGGTCCACCTTGCCCTGGACGCCGATGAACGCGAGGACGACAAAGGTGACCACAAGCGTGGATGCGGGCACGACCCACACCCAGAGCGTGCGGCCTTCGCGATCGGCACCGAGCTTGCGCTCCAACGTTCGCAGCGCCGGCGGAAGCCAGCCGAAGACGCCGCGCCGCGGTTCGTTCACGCCGTCATCGTAACGGCGCGTTGACACAGAGGCGAGGGGAGGCCCGGGCTGGTGCTGGGCCCGGGAGGCTGGCGGAGGCCACCGCCACGGGCGAACCACGGCACCTTGCGATACTGATCATGATGGCGCTGGTGGAGACGCAAACCGAACGGCATCTGCTTCGCGCGCGGGACTTCATCGATGCGCATTACCGTGAACCGATCAACGTGGCCATCGTTGCGCGCGCCGCGCATCGATCCCCCGCGCACTTCACGCGCCAGTTCCGTAACGCCTTTGGGGAAACACCGCACTAGTATCTGCTGACGCGACGGATGGAGCGCGCCGCAGCGCTGCTGCGCAACACCGACTACAACGTTGCGCAGGTCTGCGTTACGGTCGGGTTGTCGAGTGTTGGCTCGTTCACTACGGCCTTTCGCCGCTCGTTTGGGGAGAGCCCGACGCACTATCGCGAGCATTTCCCGTCACCCTTTGCGCAGGCGATGATGCCGACCTGTATCTACGAGGCGGTGAGCCGCCCGCGATCGAGCAGGAATCGAGAAGACTGAGGCCACTAGGGTCGCTAGGATGAACTCGTAGGTGAGCCACCTCGGCGCGCCGCCACAGAGGGATGAATACTATGTCTGTACAGGTAAGCCACGCCACACTCTGGGTCCGGAACCACGATGAGGCGCTCGCGTTCTTTGACAAATTGGGGTTCGCGGTGCGTGAAGACGTCAAGAACGGCGACTACCGCTGGCTCGCGGTGACTTCGTTCAGCCAGCCGGATCTTGCGATCGTGTTGGCGGTCCCCGGGCATCCAATGGACGAAGAGACAGCCGCGCATGTCAAGTCCGCGGTTGCCAAGGGCATGTTGAGCTCGATCGTCCTTTCAACGGATGACTGCTTCGCGACGTACGAGGACCTGAAGGCGAAGGGAATTGAATTCACGCGTCCCGCCGCCGAGCGCCCGTACGGTGTCGACGCAGCGTTCCGCGACCCGTCGGGCAACGAGTTCCGCCTGCTGCAAGCCGCTGGGGCTCCGGCATAGCGTGCACGGGAGGCCGTCTCCGTGCGCAACCGGAAGCTAAATCAGAACCGGTGCGCTAGCGACCCACCTGTGGCGAGCGTTCGACGCCGTCGATGAGCTGACCCAGGAGCCGGATGAGTGTCGGATAGTCGTCTGCAGGCAGCGCGGTAGCAACTGCTTCCCGAACGGTCGCGACGCGCGCCCCCGCGTCCGCATGCGCTGACAGCCCGGCCGGGGTCAACGCCAGCGCTCCGTCCCGACCGTCGACCACGAACTCGCGGTCGCGCAGTTGATCCACGGCACTCGCGGCCCCCGCGAAATTGTCGAGCGCGCGGAGGATCTCAGCCTCCGGCCGAGGAGCACGCGCCAGCGATTCCAGCACCTGCCACTGCCGTCGGGTGATGGCCAACCCAGCGAGCGCGTCCTCGAACGCCTGCCTGAGGCAAGCGTCCGCTCGCTTGAGCCACCAACCGATGGGGCGTCGCTCCGCCTGCTGCTCGATCACGAGCCTCCGTGATACCTGATGCGCTCACCACAATACAGGTGGCACGCGAACCGCTACACAGGGCCAGACAATCGACGCGGGGCGTGCCGAGCTGAGGCCGCCTGCTGCGCTATGCGATCATCGCGGCCCCCGCCGCTCGGCGTGGCCCCCGTCAGCGCAGTCACAGAGGAGATTGCACCGTGCATCGTCTACCCATCGCCCCAGGGGCCTTCCTCGCGGGAGCCGCCGTTCTCGCGCTCAGCTCGTGCGGTTCCTCGAGCACCCCCTCGTCGGGAGCGGCGACAGCCGTATCGACAGCGACGCCGACTTCGGCGGCCGCCAACGGCGGGTCGTCCTTCTGCGTCCAAGCCGCCGCGGCGGTCGCACAGCTGTCGCACACCAGCGCAGGGTTCACCCACGTCAGTCCTGGTGCCACGCCGGACGTCACCTCTCTGAAGCAACTCTTCGCCACCGCTGCCAGCGCGATCGACGCGCTGGACAGCTCGGCCCCGAGCGAGATCGCGTCCGCGTTCCACAGCCTGCGCGCCGCCTACGACACGGCCACCGCGAAGGTGCAATCAGCCACGACCATCCAGGGCGTCTCCGCGGCCCTATCCGGCATCAGTGCGGCGTCCGTCTCCACGGCGGGCACGCAGATCACAGACTACCTGAAGAACTCCTGTGGGATAGCGAAGCCCACCCCGTGAGGTAGCGGGAGCCGACGGTCAGGATTGAACTGACGACCAACCGGAAGGCACGCGGTCCGGTCACGAAACTTGGCCGCCCCGAGTAACCATTCGCTGCCGACGTCGTTGGCTGACGAGGCGGCCCGAAGCGTCTTTCTCGTTCAAGGCTAGGGCCCCTTTGTGTCGACGGCAGCGGTGCCCGTTCACACGGCAAGCTTCGCCCAGCAGTGAACTACGCTTCGACGAGCATCACCAGGGATTCAGGCACCACGCCGTCATACGCCATTGCGTCGGCCATCGGCTGCGTCTGCATCGCGGCCCTGAGGGCATCCAGGTCTGCAACGTCCATGAGCACCGCAACCCGGGTCGGGTTCTCCGGGTCGACGAACGTCCGGATGTTGGTGACGCCGAGGGGTCCGAAGACCTCTTCGCGCTTCGGAGAGGCAAGCCAGTGCTTGGTGTCCTTCACATCGTGATGGCCGATGACGGTTGGCATAGATGTTCTCCGCTGCGTCCTGAGCCCGGCCATATCGCCGGGCTGGTGCGCGGATGGTATCCCCTCGCACCTGCTGTCGTCCGGCGCGCCCGACCACTGCCCGACTGCGGGGAGCCGGTTTCAACAACCTGGTCGATCGGAATACGCCACGTGGCGGAGCTCAGTAAGCGATTGCCTATGGCGCAACTGCCTCTTCTCTGGCAGTCCACTCGAGAGACAAGGTGGCGGTGCTCTGTGCCCGGCCTCACCGCGTGCTCATAAGATCCCCACATGCACGCTGTGGTGAACCATCTCCACTTCAACGTCGTGATCGACCCGGCGTTATTCGTCAAAGCCCGCAACGATCTTGAGCCGCAGATGCGGACGATTGACAAGTTCGAGAGTTTTTTCGTTGTCCAGACATCGGACAAAGACGCCTTCCTCGTGATCGTGGCCGAAAACGCGGAGACTCTCGATCAGATTGCGACCCAATTCGGCTCGCCCTGGATGCGGGCGAATGTCCTCCCTCTCCTGGCTCGTCCGCCCGAGCGTCACATCGGACCGGTTGTCACATCCACGCAGTACCCATAGCTGCAGCCATCACTACCCGGTCGCGGTACCGACCCGCCTCGCCAACCTGGTCAATGGTTGGGCCATCCCCGGTCGGAGTCAGCTGCACGTCGTGTCCGCACCATCCCGCCGGGGGGGCCTTACGGATCCGCGCGGCGGGCGCGCGGCTTTCCTTGGCCAGGCGCGCCGGAAGCGAGAAGACCGACCCGCTGGGGTCAACTCACGACGCCGCCTCCGCCCCGTCGTTGGCCGACCGGTTATGCATGCTGATCGTAGGATCCTCCTGCGGCGCCGGGGCGGCGCACCATCCACGGAGGGGCTTTTCGCGGTCATCTACGACCCCGCAATGGATCTGCCGATGGCCACCGCGACGCTCGGCGCCCATCGTGCCCGCGGCCCTTTTCATCTTCTCCTGGCTCGCGCCCGACGTAGGTACACATAGTGTCACCAATCAGGTGTGTATTTCGGCGCCGGCAAGTAGCCCACGCCCGGCTGCTCGGGACGTGGCGCGTCGCCGAGCATGGTCCGGCCGTGGGCCGAGCCTACGACGTCTTGGCCAGGACCATCACCGAAACGGGGTCCGCGGCCGGCATCGGCGGCACCGCTGTGCTCCACACGAGCACGGCGTTGTACACGCCGGGTGGCAGCGGGGGAGGCCCGGTCGCGGAGCAGGGTGGGATCCGTGACTCGGATCCACCCGCTTGGAGGCAACCCGGATACGTGGTCGCAACGGAGACTGCCAGCCTGGTGGTGCCGTGCGGAATCACGTAGGCACCGGCGGCGCACTTTGCCGGCCATGCAACGGATGGCGGGGAGTTGCCGATCGTCAGTACGACGGTGAACTCAGGTTTGCAGCCGCGCGGATTGAGGTCGAATGCACCGCCCGGATTCGAGATCACGAGCGCGCCGGGGATAGGCGAGCCGCCCATCGCCTGCGTTGTGGTGAGCTGGATCGCGTCCGATAGTCGGTTCGGAGGCGCGATCCGCACATTCCGAACCGGGGCCGGGCTCGCCCCTCATGCGCCCACTCCGGCGACTAGGCAGACTGTAAGAGCGAGCCGGCGGAGCCTCGTTCTCATGACCACGATTGTGCACCCTGGGGTGGGCGGGTTCTGACGCACCAACTGCCTGGGCGAAGGCCGCGCGACAGCCGTTGGTAGCCGCCTGACGCGGGCCAACTCGCGCGGCTGTGTCCGAAACGTGCTCAACGATGGGTTATGAGGTTGTGAACAGTCGCATCACCTTCGGTGCCGAGCTGCGCTACGCAATGCACGTGCGCGGGTTGTCCCTGACCGACGTCGCCCGCCACTCGGGCGTGGCGATGGGCGCTGACACCCGTTGTACAGGGGTAGCAGTCGCTGCATTTGAATACAAAATCAGCAACTGGAGCCGACGGTCAGGATTGAACTGACGACCTACCGCTTACGAGGCGGTTGCTCTACCACTGAGCTACGTCGGCGTGGACGCCCGGCGGCACGCCGAACAACGCATATGGTACCGGCGGCTGGCTAAGGAAGCCCGGCGTGGGGGACGCTGACCTCGGTGGTGATCAACACCGCCTCCCGGGCTTCACGCCGGTTGTTCTCGAAGTAGTCAGGCGCGCAGCAGAGCAGCAGCGTGGTTCCCGACTCCCCCCCGAGAGCGCACGCGAAGACGCCGAGGCCTCCGGGAGGCTTGACTTCATAGACGATCTCGCCGCCCTGGGCGACTCGGATGCAGCGGCCGCCGATGCCGTCGGCAACCCAAATGCGGTTCTCCGCGTCGAGGGTGCACCCGTCAGGCGCGACCCGGAGCTGACCCAGGGTGGTCATCGCGTCACCGAGCTCCACCTCGGGACCGAGCTGTGCCCACACCGCGCAGCTCCTGCAGCGAGCCGTCGTCGGCGACGTGGAAGGAGGTGTAGCGATTGCCCAGGGTTTCGCCGACGATCAGGGTGCGGCCGTCCGGGGTGATGACCGTACCGTTGGGAAAGATCAGGTCCCTTGCCGCGATGGTCAGGCTGCCGTCGGGGTCGACCCGTTTCAGCGAGGTGGTCACGGGGTCGTCGAAGGCGTAGAGGTCGAAGCCGAAGTCACCGACCCAGGCGCGGCCCTGGTGGTCGACGACGAGGTCGTTGAGCAGACCCGTGCACACTGCTGACAGGTCAGCGTGGACGGTCATCGTGCCGTCGGGATCGCGACGCAGCAGCCTGTGGTCGCGCATCGACGCCACCAGCAGCGACCCGTCGGGGAGCCAGCCGAGCCCCGAGGGCTGGCCCTCCACATGGACCACCTCCGTCTCCGCCCCGTCCGGCGTGACGCTGAACACGGCGTGGCGGTACATGTCCGACACCCACCACTTGCCGTCGCGCCAGCGCGGCCCCTCGAAGTAGGCGCCGCCTTCGGCGAGCGTCCTGAACGCGCGATCGGGCACGTTTGGACTGTAGCGGGCCGGGGCTCGGCTACCCTTGCCATTGACATGACCGACACCACATCTGTCCCGAGTACGACCGCGTCGCGCGCGCTCGACGTCTACGAGCCCTCCGTGGTCGAAGCAAAGTGGCGCCGCATCTGGGACGAGCGCGGCGACTACCGGACCGACCTCAACTCATCGGACCGGCCCTTCTTCAACCTTTCGATGTTTCCGTACCCGTCGGCCGAGGGACTGCACGTCGGTCACATGGTGCCCTACAGTGGGTGCGACATCTACGGGCGCTGGCGACGGCTCCACGGGGACAACGTGTTCGAGCCGATGGGATTCGACGCCTTCGGGATCCACAGCGAGAACTACGCGCTGAAGATCGGCGAGCACCCCGCCGTGGTGATGCGCCGCGCCGTGGCCAACTTCCGTGACAACCAGCTGAAGATGATCGGCGCCATGTTCGACTGGGACCACCAGGTGAACACGGCGGATCCGTCCTACTACCGCTGGACGCAGTGGATTTTCCTGCAGCTCTTCAAGGCGGGCCTGGTGGAATGGCGGGACGGCGCGGTGCTGTGGTGCCCGTCCTGTCTCACTGTGCTCGCCAACGAACAGGTCGAGCAGGGACGGTGCGAGCGTTGCGGCTCGGTAGTCGAGACGCGCTGGCTGCGCCAGTGGTGGCTGAAGATCACCAACTACGCGCAGGAGCTGCTCGACGCCCTGGACACGCTCGACTGGTCGGAGTCGACCAAGCTGATGCAGCGCAACTGGATTGGCCGCCGCGAGGGTGCGCGCATCGTCTTCGACCTCGAGGGATGCGAGCGCAAGGACGTCGCCGTCTTCACCACGCGCCCGGATACCTTGTACGGCGCCACCTTCGTGGTGATCGCCGCCGACCACCCCCAACTCGAGGAGTTCGTCCCGGCCGAGCGGCGCGGTGAGCTGAACGCCTGGCGCAACCGCCTCCCGGGACCGGAGGCCGAGCCCGACTTCTCGATCGGCATCGATCTGGGCTCGTCGGCGATCCATCCGCTCACCGGAGACCGGCTTGCGGTCTGGGCGGCGCCGTACGTCCTCTATGACTACGGAACGGGCGCGATCATGGCCGTGCCCGCCCACGACGAGCGCGACCATGCCTTCGCGACGGCGCACTCGCTCCCGGTGACCGAGGTCATCGTCCCCGCGCAGCCGGTTGACGGCACGTACACCGGTCAGGGGACGATGGCGAACAGTGGCGACCTCGACGGGTTGCCGTCCGAGGAGGCACGGCGGCGCATCGTCGAGCGCCTCGAGAACACGCACCGCGGCGAGGCCACCATCACGTACCGGCTGCGCGACTGGCTGATCTCGCGCCAGCGCTACTGGGGGCCGCCGATCCCGATCATTCACTGCACGAAGGACGGCCAGGTACCGGTTCCAGACGAGGACCTGCCGGTGTTGCTGCCCGAGGTCACCGACTTCCGGCCCACCGGCACCGGCGTCTCGCCGCTGGCCACCGTCGAGGACTGGGTCAACGTGACCTGTCCGAAGTGCGGCGGCCCGGCGCGACGCGAGACCGACGTCAGCGACACGTTCCTCGACTCGTCCTGGTACCACCTGCGCTACCCGTCGACCGACTTCGACGACGTCGCCTTTGATCCGGAGCGGACGCGGCGCTGGCTGCCCGTTGACATGTACATCGGCGGCAACGAGCACGCCGTCCGCCACCTGCTCTACGCGCGCTTCGTGATGCGCGCCCTACACGGCATCGGCCTGGTCGATGAGCCGGAGCCGTACACCAGCTTCCGCGCCCACGGGATGATCGTCAAGGACGGCTTCAAGATGTCGAAGAGCCGCGGCAACGTGGTCAACCCCGACGAATACATCGATAGGTACGGAGCGGACACCTTCCGTCTTTACCTGATGTTCCTCGGGCCGTACACAGCGGGCGGCGACTTCCGCGACGAGGGCATCACCGGGATCACGCGTTTCCTGCACCGCGTCTGGCGGGCCACCCAGAACGCCACCGCCGACGTCGACGATGAGCAGCGCGAGCGCCGTCGCCACCGCCTCATCGGCGGCGTCGATGAGGACATCGCCGGGCTGCACTTCAACACCGCCATCGCCCAGCTCATGGAGTTCGCTCGCGAACTCGACCACGAGGCAACGGAGGGTCGCGGCCGGCGTGTCGACGCCCAAACGCTGCTGCTCTGTCTGGCGCCCTTCGCGCCGCACATCACCGAGGAGCTGTGGCAGCGCACTGGGCACGACGGCTCGGTGCACACCCGAGGCGGTTGGCCCGAGCACGATCCCGCCCTGGCGGCACGCGCCGAGGTGGAGGTGGCCGTGCAGGTCAACGGCAAGTTGCGCGGCACGCTCACCGTGCCGGCGGGCACGAGCCAGGACGAGCTGCGCCAGCGCGCTCTCGAACTGCCGCGAGTTGCCGAGCTGCTCGGCGGCGTCGAGCCCCGCAAGGTGGTCGTGGTCGTGGACCGGGTCGTCAACCTGGTGGTGTAGAGCTCAGAAGGAGCGCGAGCGGCCCGGATCGACATAATCCGACACCTTCATGAGCATTCCGCCAGCGGGCCCGACGGTCCACGGATGACGCCGACCGTCGGAATCGCGGACGAGACGGGTGACGGCGAGCGGCGCGTTGCCGCCAGCCCCGCGAGCGTGCGTGCGCTGGTCGCGGCCGAGCACGCCGTTGTGGTGCAGAGCAACGCGGGTGCCGCCGCGGGCTGGCCAGACGAGGAATACACCGCGGTCGGCGCGACGATCGCCGCCTCCACCGCCGAGGTTCTGAAGGAGGCTTCGGTACTGCTCTGCGTGCGCGGCAGCGGCCCCGGTGCCGCTACCTGGGAAGGCGTCGGAAGCTCCCACGTCCTGGCGGGGCTCTTCGACCCGCTCGGCGAGCCCGCCGCGATGCAGCGCCTCGCCGAGACGGGCGCCACCATCCTTGCGATCGACCTGCTGCCGCGCATCACCAGGGCCCAGCCGATGGACGTGCTCTCGTCACAGGCGACGGTGGCCGGCTACAAGGCGGTCATCCTGGCCGCGTCGTTGGCACCGCGGCTCTTCCCGATGCTGACCTACGCCGCCGGCACCATCCCTCCTGCCAAGGTGCTGGTGCTCGGCGCCGGTGTGGCCGGGTTGCAGGCGATCGCCACAGCGCGCCGCCTCGGCGCCAACGTGAGCGCCTACGACGTGCGCGCCGCGGTGCGCGAGCAGATCGAGAGCCTCGGCGCGCGCTTCGTCGACCTGGCCGACGTCGCCGCCGGTGGCGAGGACGCCTCGGGATACGCGACCGGTGCTGACGCGGATGAGCTGGCGCGCCAGCAGGAGGCTCTCGCCGCCGAGATCGGCGGCAGCGACGTCCTGGTCACCACCGCGCTGGTTCCCGGGCAGAGGTCGCCGATCCTGGTGACCGCGGCGGCGATCAAGGGGATGAAGCCGGGCTCGGTGATCGTCGACCTCGCCGCCGAGCGCGGCGGCAACTGCGAGGGCACCGTCGCCGGCAAGACGGTGGCCATCGGCGGGGTCATCCTGGTCGGGGCGGAGAACCTGGCCGCCACGGTCCCCCAGGACGCCAGCCAGATGCTCGCCCGCAACCTCGCCAACTTCGTGCTGCACATCGCCAAGGAGGGCGACATCGACCTCGACGGCGAGGATCCCATCGTGCAGGGCACGCTGGTCGCGCGTGACGGCAAGCTCGTCAACGAGCGCGTTGCCGGGCTGCTCAGCGCCACGGCGGCAGACGCCCCGAGCACGGTGACGTCATGAGCATCGAGACCGGCCTCTACGTGTTCCTCCTGGCCTCCTTCCTCGGCTTCGAGCTGATTCGGCGCGTTCCACAGCTGCTGCACACGCCGCTGATGTCGCTCACCAACGCCATCTCCGGCATCGCGCTGGTCGGTTCCATCGTCATCGTCGGGAGCGCGCATTCAGTCACCACGACCGTGCTCGGGACCATCGCCATCGCAGCCTCATCATCGAACGTGATCGGCGGCTTCCTGCTCACCGACCGCATGCTGCGCATGTTCCGGAAGCGCAGCTGATGCGCGAGAACATCGTCCAGTACATGTACCTGGCGGCGGGGCTGTCGTTCATCTTCGCCATCAAGTGGATGACTGCGCCGCACACCGCGCGGCGCGGCGTCCTCGCCGGTGAGATCGGCATGGTCCTCGCCGTGTTGGGCACGTTCGTCCGCCCCGAGGTGACCCAGTTCACCTGGATCATCGTCGGCCTGGCGGGAGGCACTGCAATCGGCCTGCCCCTGGCGGCCTTCGTGCCCATGACCGCGATGCCGCAGAGGACCGCGCTCTCTCATGCCTTCGGCGCGGCCGCCGCCACGCTTGTCGGCGTCGCCGAGTACATCATCCGCCAGCCCAACCTCGACCGCTTCACCATGGTGGTCCTGGGCATCGAGGTGCTGCTCGGCGGCCTCACCGTCACCGGCAGCCTGATGGCGTTCGGCAAGCTGCAGGAGATCATCCAGGGACGACCTGTCGTCTACCGCGGCCAGAACGTCGTCAACCTGTCCATCCTGGCGATCGCGCTGGCCGGCATCGCCTGGCTGGCGATCGATCCGAGCAATGCGGTGGTGTTCGCGGTGGTGGTCGCGGCCGCGGTCGTCTTCGGCGTGCTGCTGATCATCCCCATCGGCGGCGCGGACATGCCCACCGTGATCGCTCTGCTCAACTCCTACGCGGGACTCTCGGCGGTGGCGATGGGTTTCGCCCTCGACAACAAGGTTCTCGAGATCGCCGGTGCGCTCGACGGCTCCTCCGGTTTCATCCTGGCGGTGGTGATGTCCAAGGCGATGAACCGCAACTTCCGCAACATCCTCTTCGGCGCGTTCGGACAGGTCACCATGTCGGCGAAGGCCGAGGGCGAAGACGACCGGCCGGTGCGCAGCGGCACCAGCGTTGACGGCGCCGCCATCCTCGACGGAGCGCGCCTGGTGGTCATCATCCCCGGATACGGCATGGCGGTTGCCCAGGCGCAGCACAAGGTCCGCGAGCTGTCCGATGCGCTCGAGCGCAACGGCACCCAGGTGCGCTTCGCCATTCACCCCGTCGCGGGGCGGATGCCGGGGCACATGAACGTTCTCCTGGCCGAGGCGGACGTGCCGTACGACCACATGGTCGAACTCGACGAGGCCAACGAGCTGCTCTCCCGCGCCGACGTGGCCATCGTCATCGGCGCCAACGACGTCACCAACCCCGCCGCCAAGAACGAGCCGGGCAGCCCCGTCTACGGCATGCCGATCCTCGACGTCGACAACGCGGGAAGCGTTCTGGTGATCAAGCGGAGCATGGGCCCCGGTTTCGCCGGCATCGGCAACGAGCTCTACCACCTTCCCAACACCACCATGCTGTTCGGCGACGCCAAGCAGGTGGTGGGGTCATTGGTCAGCGACCTGGGCGAGTCACGCTAGTCGGGGTACGGGGCGCCTGGATGGCCGTCCGGCGCCGCCCCGTGACCGCCGCCAGACCCATCCCGAGAATAGTGAGAACCGCACCTCCGGCGAACGGCCCTGCGAGGGCCGTCCCGGTCTGCGGTGTCGAGAGCGTGGCCGGCGGCGCCGCGGCAGAGGGCGAGTCCGAGCTGGACAGGGGTGAGCCGGCAGGCGCCGGCTGATCGCCGACGGTGAGCTCACCGTTGACCGGGGCGGCCGCGTAGTACGTCCAGAGGTCGAGACCCTTGGTGTCGCCGAAGTTTCCGAGGCAGGGCACGTTGGCGTTGCCGCCGACGGGGGTGCCGAAGGCACGCTGGTTCGAGGTCGTGTCATAGCCGAGCACGGGGTCGCTGAACGCCACCGTCGGTGGGTTCAGACCGCACAGAACGGTGCCCGCTGTGCCAACGGTCTGTCCCGTCGTCGTCGAGTAGCCGCGGTCGTCGTAGAAGGCGCCGGAGCAGCCGCCGTTGAGCGCGGGACACACGCCGTTGGGTGGGTTGAGCAAGGTGATCGATGGGCCACCCTGGATGTTGTTCTCGACGTCGACGAAGGGGAGGTGGTACTCACCGCCATGGATGCCCACGCGGTACGGGTATGCGGCGCTCTTGATCGGCAGGTACGCGCCGGAGTTGTCCTTGCCGTCCCAGGCCACCTTCTGGGGCCCCGCCACCGCGGAGCCGCGCAGCACGCGGTTCTGCGGGTTGGTGGGGTCGAAGTTGACACCATCGTGGCTGATCACGATCTGGTAGACGCCCGTGACCGACGACGTGAAGGAGAATGACCCGCCGGACTGGGGCGACGCGACAGCGGGCCGCTTGATGCCGCGGAAGGTGAGCGAGCTAACCTGCGGAGCGGTGGGAGCGAGCGGAATGCCGAGCGCGGTCAGCGCCGCGGGGGCGGGCGGCTCGAAGAACATCGGGAACTCAGGCCTGGCGAAGATGACTCCACCCTGTATGCTGGTGAGCTGCGCGGGATGCCCGCTGTTCACCGCCACCGCGTCGTGGTACAGCGGCGTCTTGCCGTCCGGGTCCAGGAAGCCGAGCCTGTTCGCGTACTGGATCCATCCGTTCGGATCCATCCCATGGTCGTCGACCTTATAGCGGTACCCGTCAGGCGTGACCACGTAGTTGATGAGATCGGCGGGGCGGCCGTTGCCGCCGGTGAAGAGTGCCAGCGTAAACGTGTACAGGCGGCCGGGTCGGGTGGTGGTGGCATCGGCGAGGCTGTCCCGCACAGTCACGTCCCAGCCGGCCACCGAGGTGAGCTGGCTGGCGTTGAAGTCACTGGCACTGGCGAGCCCTACATCCGCAGCCACCCCGCCATCCGCGTCGCTGCTGGGTCCGGACGGTCCGATCATCGCGATGCTGTAGATGCCCGTGCTGGGGACTTGGTAGTAGCAGGGTGTGTACCCGTTGGGCACGCTAGAGGGCACCGTGTCGGGCCCGGCGAGCTCCTCGCCACGGCTGACGATCTTTCCCTGAGCGGCGACACCGCTCGTGGATCGCTGCGCTGCACAGCTGTATGAGGTCGTCGTCGGCACCGACTCCAGGCCCACGGTGCCGGCGACCAGGCCGGGATCCCAGACCATGACGTCGGCCGCACCGACACCGATAGCTGTCGAACCCATGAGCAGGTACTCGCCAGCGGTGGCATAGGCGTGGAGCAGGGTCCGCCGGAACACCGCGCCGCCGCCGTACGTGCTGGTCCGCCACTCCGTGTTGGCACGCGTGCCGGCGACCCCATTGGGGTAGAGGGTCGCTGACCCGGCGGCCAGCGCGGCCGGAACGGACAACAGAGCGACCACGGAAGCGACGAGCGCGGCGATGACTGTCCGCCGCCCGCTCTGCTTGCTGACTGGGCGCATACGTGTGTGAGGACCTCGCAAGTCCGGGCCTGGATCGGGGCGCCCGGAGGGCCGAGCGTGAACCACCGCGGGCACGCGGACGTCCGATGTTCGTGGCCTGACACGACATCGTGACCCCGCCTCGACAGGCCGAACCCGCCTATCCGGGGCCTAGTCGCATCGGTGTGTGGGCGATACCGTCCTCGACGAAGTCAGGGCCACACCGCTCGAATCCCATGCCCGCGTACCACGGGGTCAGCCGCTCCTGGGCGGCGATCCGCACCGGCCGGGGCACGCGGTCGAGCGCATGGTGCATGAGGAGGGTGCTCAGACCCCGGCCGCGGTGGGCGGGGGCGGTGACCACCCGGCCGATCCAGGTTGCGGCCTCTGGACCGGGATAGGTACGCAGATAGGAGACCGGCTCTCCGTCGATCTCGACCCAGAGGTGCTCTGTGCTGTCGAGCAGGTCCCGGCCGTCGAGCTCGTGATATGGGGCGTCCTGCTCCACGATGAAGGTGTCCAGGCGAAGCCGCACGATGTCGTGGAAGGTGCGGGCGCTCAGCTCGTGGAAGCGTGCGATATGGATGGGCGGGGTGGTCACGGCGGCCAGACTAGGCGGTCGGGCCGCTGGCGCGGAGACGGTTGTTGACAGCCCGCCTGCTGAATGGTGACGGTCCATGGGGGGTCTGGCCCCCGCCGCCGAGAATCGATACCATCCACGGGCCCATGAAGACCCAGGATGGAGTTGGACGGCGGACGATGCCGGGCGCCCACACGTTCAACCAGGCGACCGCCGCGGCGCTCATCCCGGAGCTGGTCGAGGACTTCAACTCCGCGCCTCCTGGCGAGTCGCTGATCGCGCGCGTCCTCCACCGTGCGGTCCTGGAGACGCGCTCCGACCGTGGGGTGATCTCCTGGATCGACGGCGACGAGATGATCGTGGCCGGCTGTCACGATCCGTTCGGCGAGAGCGTCCCGACCGGCAGCAGGTGGCCGCTGGGAGGCGAGCAGCTGAGTCGCCTGGCGCTCGCCGCCGGGCGTCCGGAGGCCGGCACGCTCGATGAGGCGGTCGCGTCCATCGCGGGGATCAGCGCCGCTCTGCGCGCGACCTACGACGGCCTCAGCCACCTCCTGGTGGCACCGATCTCGGCAGGCGGGGAGCACATCGCCATCCTCTGCGTCAGCAGGCGGCGATCCGACGGGTTCACCGCCGACGACAGCCAGGTCCTCGACGCCATCGCCCGGACGGCCGCTCAGCCGCTCCGCTCCGTGCACCTCGACGAGGTGCTCATCGAGGCCCGTGCGGAGCTGGCCGAGCGCGCCGCCGGGATGGAATCCGTGGAGCGCGTCAAGACCGATCTGCTCCGCCTCGCGTCACACGAGCTGCGCAGCCCGCTCACAGTCCTTCACGGCTACCTCTCGCTGATCCGCGGCGGGTTCTTCGGCGACATCGCCGGGCCGCTCGACGAGGTCATGAAGATCCTCGAACGCCGCACCGACGAGATGAACGGGCTGGTCAACGACATGCTGGTCGCTGCTCGCGTCGAGGACATTCCCGTCCGCGCGCAGACCGAGACGGTCGACGTGCGCGCGCTGGTCCGCGAAGCCGCCGAGTCGGTGGCGCCACGCGCCTCGGCGCAGCACCAGCTGCATGTCGAGCTGCCCGACGAGCCGGTCCTCGCGCGGGTCGACTCGGAGCGCGTGGTGCTCGCTCTGCGCAACATTATCGACAACGCCGTCAAGTACTCGCCGAACGGCGGCGAGGTGGTCTGTCGCGTCACGGACGACGCGGAGACCGCCCGCATTCGCGTTGCCGACCATGGTCTGGGGATCGCACCTGAGGACCGCGACAAGCTCTTCACCCGCTTCGGCCGCGTGGTGACCGCCGCCAACTCGCACATCCCCGGCATCGGGCTGGGTCTCTACTTCACGCGCGAGGTGGCGCGACGCCACGGTGGGGACGTCGCCCTGGTTGATGGGGATGACCACGCCACGGTCTTCGAGCTGACCCTGCCGCTGGCCCGCTGAAGCGCGGCTCAGACGCGGCGCAGCACCACCAGCGAGCGCGCCGTGACGTGCAGGGTCGCCGACGATTCGATCGTCCGCGGTGCGTCCGTGACGGCGTCGTCGGTGGTGTCGAGCAGAACCTCCCAGTGGTCGCCCCACCCTCGGGGCAGGTTCCAGGACATGTCCTTGTGCAGCGAGTGGAAGATGATCAGCAGCGTGTCACCGCGGATATGGCGCCCATCCTCGGTGTGGTCGGGGATCTCGTCGCCGTTGAGGAGCATCGCCAGGCTGCGTCGCGATTCGTCATCCCAGTCCGCCTCGGTCATCTCCGTGCCCTCGTCGTCGAACCAGGCGACGTCCTTGCGGCGCTGCCCCCGTCCGACCTGACCCTCGAAGAAGCGCTGCCGGCGCAGCACCGGTTGCTCGGCGCGCAGCGCGATCAGGCGGCGCGTGAACTGGAACAGCGGTTCGTCGACCTTGGACCAGTCCAGCCATGAGATCTCGTTGGCCTGGCAGTACGCGTTGTTATTGCCGCGCTGGGTGCGACCGATGTCGTCACCCGCCACCAACATCGGGCATCCCTGCGACAGCAGAACCGTGGCGATGAGGTTGCGCTGCTGGCGCGCGCGCAGGGCCAGTACCTCGGCGTCGTCGGTCTCACCCTCAGCCCCGCAGTTCCAGGAGCGGTTGTCGTCGGCGCCGTCGCGGTTGTCCTCGCCGTTGGCCCCATTGTGCTTCTCGTTGTACGAGACCAGGTCGCGGAGGGTGAAGCCATCGTGCGCGGTGACGAAGTTGATGCTGCTGAAGGGGGAGCGGCCGTCGTCCTGATAGAGGTCGCTGCTGCCGGTGAGACGGTTGGCCAGCGCGCCGACGCCCGCGACCTGGCCGCGCCAGTAGTCGCGTACACAGTCGCGGTACTTGCCGTTCCACTCCGCCCAGCGCACCGGGAAGTTGCCCACCTGGTAACCGCCCTCGCCGACATCCCACGGTTCTGCGATCAGCTTGACGTGGGCCAGGGTGGGGTCCTGATGGATGATGTCGAAAAAGGCGGAGAGGCGATCGACGTCGTAGAACTGCCGCGCCAGGGCGGATGCGAGATCGAATCGGAAGCCGTCGACGTGCATCTCGTTCACCCAGTAGCGAAGCGAGTCCATGATCATCTGCAGCGTTGCCGGGGAGCCCGCGTTGAGGCTGTTGCCGGTGCCGGTCACGTCGTAATAGAAGCGAGGGTTGTCCTCGACGAGCCGGTAATATGAGCGGTTGTCGATGCCCTTGAAGCAGAGGGTGGGGCCGAGCTCATTTCCCTCAGCGGTGTGGTTGTACACCACGTCGAGGATGATCTCGAGTCCGGCGGCGTGCAGCGCCTTGACCATGGCCTGGAACTCGGCGACCTGTTCGCCGTTCTCGCCAGCGGAGGCGTAGCGTCGCTCCGGGGCGAAGTACCCGATGCTGTCGTACCCCCAGTAGTTGGTCAGCCCTTGGTCGACCAGATGCTGCGGATCGACGAAGTGGTGCACCGGCATCAGCTCGACGGAGGTGATGCCGAGAGAGGTGAAGTGCTCGATGGCGGCGGGATGGGCCAGCCCCGCGTAGGTGCCCCGCAGGTTGTCGGGAACGCCCGGGTGACGCATGGTGAAGCCGCGCACGTGTGTCTCGTAGATGATCGTGTCGCTCCAGGCAACGTCAGGACGCCTCTCGCCGCTCCAGTCGAAGCTGGTGTCGATGACCACGCTGTGGGGCATCTGTTCCGCCGAATCGAGGTCGCTCACCTCGTCGTCGCTCGCGCCCCACGGGTACCCGAACACCTCGGGTCCCCACTTCACAGGCCCGGCGATCGCGCGCGCGTATGGATCGAGGAGCAGTTTGTAGGGGTTGTGACGCAGCCCCAGGTTGGCGTCGTAGGCGCCGTGGACGCGATACCCGTACCGGGCTCCCGCACCGACGCGCGGAACGAAGCCGTGCCAGACGAGGTCGGTCTGCTCGAGAAGGTCGTAGGCGGCGAGCATGCCACCGGATTCGTCGAGAAGCACGAGCTCCACCGCGTCGGCCTCGGACGCGAACAGCGCAAAGTTGGTGCCGTCCTCGTGGACCGTCGCCCCCAGCGGGTAGGGGCGGCCCGGCCAGGCGGGGATGTTGCCCACCGTCACCCGGCCCGCTCCAGGAGGGCCACAGGGAAGTCGGCGAGCAGGTCGGCGAGGCGCGCACCGCGGGAGACCGTGGCACCGTCGCAGAGATTGCGCCAGTCACCGTTGGGCAGCGGGATCATGGTGTCTCCCCATTGCCCTCTCCGCGTGAGAGAGCGGCGTTGTGCGATCGCGATCACCGCTGCGGGGACACCCCGGATGAAGGCGATGACATCATCGGAGAAGTCGCCCTCGGCCCGCATGGGCGTGTACGCGCCCCGCGCATCGAAGGCCTCGGGACGACGCACACGCAGTGCCAGCGCATCGCGGACAAGGAGGAGCTTGGCGGCGCCGCTGTCCCGATCGGCCTCCCAGGCGGCGGCGGCGCTGCGGCCGCGCCCGGCCGCCAGCAGCGAACGACGGAGCTGGTAGTCGACCGGACGGCGGTTGTCGGGGTCGACGAGGCTCAAGTCCCACAACTCGCAGCCCTGGTAGATGTCGGGGATCCCCGGCGACGACAGCTTGAGGAGAGTGGTGCCCAGGGAGTTGACGCGGCCCCAGTCGACCAGCGTGTTCACGAAGCCCTCGAGGTCGGCGACGAAGCGCGGGTCCGCCAGCACCGCGGTGACGAAGGCGCGCAGAGCCGCGTCGTACGCCTCGTCCGGCTGTAGCCAGCTGGTCTGTCGCTTGGCCTCGTGGGCTGCCTTGTCCATGTACGTCACCGCGCGGTCCGGGCTCAGCGGCCAGGCGCCCACGAGGGTCTGGTACAGCAGGTATTCCATCGCCGAGTCCACGAGGCCTTGCCTTCGGAGCGCGCTGTTCATCGCCATCCAGCGGTGCACCGCCGCACCCCATTCCTCGGGAACCTCGCTGAGCAGGTCGAGGCGACAGCGGACGTCCTCGCTGCGCTTGGTGTCGTGGGTGGAGGTGGCCAGAAGTGCCAGCGGGCGTGCCTCCTGGGTGCGCTCGTTGCGCGCGTGGAAGTCGGTGAGCTCCAGGCCGAAGTGCGCGGGCGAATCGCCGACCTCGTTGAGCGAGACGAGCACCAGGTGGCGGTAGCAAGCCGTGTCCTCCACACCCTTGGCGGTGGTGGCGGCGCAGAGCTGTTGGAGGCGCAGCACGAGGTCGTTCTGGGCGAGGTGCATGTCTTCCTCCGCGGTGACGATGTCCTTCGCCTCGCCGAGCACGAACAGGTCGGCGATGAAATCGAGCAGCCGTTCGTCCACCTCTGGTGCGTTGCCATGCGCGGCGCGGGCTGCGCGGCGGATCCTGGCCGCGTCGACTTCCGACGGCGGGGGAGTGCGCGGGTCGATGTAGGTTCTGTAGACGGGGACGGCCGCGACGAGCTCGACGATCGCTTCGCGGATCTCGCTGTGGGTGTGGTCGCGCTGGGCGGGATAGGCGTCGCAGATGGTGGCGAGCAGTCCGGTCAGTCGCTCGACGTCACTGACCAGCGTGGTGCGCAGGATCTCGCGCTTGCCGTCGAGCGCGAAGGAGCGGAAGCCGGATGGCTGGCCGGTGATCTCCTCGTGGATCGCGACGAGCGCTTCATGCCCGGCACGGTCGACGAAGATGCCATTGACGGCCGCGAGGAAGTCGTAGCCGCTGGTGCCGTCGAGCGCCCACGGCGGCGGCTGCTCGTCGTGCTCGAGGATCTTCTCGGCGAGCAGCCAGGTGCTCGGTGTGGTGGTGTCGCGCAGCCGCTGCGCGTACTGGATGGGCCGGCGCAGCCCATCGATGTGGTCGACGCGCAGTCCGTCGACGTCTCCGCTGTGAACGAGCTGAGCGATCAGCGCGGTGCTCTCCGCGAAGACCTCCGGATCCTCCATGCGCAGCGCGACCAGGTTGTTGATGTCGAAGAAGCGCCGGTAGTTCACCTCCTCGACGGCCGTCTTCCACCGCGCCAGGCGGTGGTGTTGCTCGTTGAGGATGCGGTCGAGCGCGCCGACATCGAGGTTGATCTCGCTGAGCAGCGCTTCGACGGCCGGCCCCGCCACTGTGGCATCGAGGACCCGAGCCACGCTCTCGCCGACGGCGTGGCGCGCGGTGAAGCGCTCTCGCCGGCTCAGCTCGTCGGCTCCCATCGGTAGCTGGGCGACCATGGCGACGACCTCGACCACCCGCGGCTCGCGAGCGGCCGCCAGCAGCTCGGCGGTGGTCTCGACGGACAGTGGGTAGCGATTGTCGTGGTACGCGACGAGCAGCGCGCCCTGCTCGCTGACCAGCCGAATCAGGCCGTCCTCGAGAACCCGGCCGATCTGGTCATCGAGCACAGGAAGGAGGATGCGGTGCCGCAGCCTGGGCTCATCAACCTCCCAGTCGATGTCGAAGAACGAGGCGTACGGCGAGCCCTGGCCGTCGGCGAGGACGTCCCACCACCAGCGGTTGCGCGGGTCGGCGATCGACATGTGGTTGGGCACGATGTCGAGCAGCTGGCTGAGACCGTGCGCGCGAAGCGTGTCCGTCATCGCGCGGTGACCATTCTCACCGCCGAGGTCATCGCTGATGCGCGTCGCGTCGACGACGTCGTACCCGTGCGTGCTGCCCGCCGCGGCCTGCGTGTACGGGGAGCAGTAGACGTGGCTGATTCCCAGCTCGGCGAGGTAATCCGCCTGCGCAGCGGTCGCTGCAAAGTCGAACTCGGCGCGCAGCTGGACGCGGTAGGTCGCCCGGCGTTGAGGTTGCCCGGAGCCGTCCTCGGGGGTCGTCACGTCACAATCGCTTCTCGCGTTGGCTGCTGTTGAACTGTCGGATTATGCGGGGGGAGTCACCGTGAACCGCTGCGCCGTGTGGGCCCCCAACGCGTCGCGCGTTGAGGTCGACTCGCGTGGTGCGCGCCGCGCCATGACGGCGGTGGGGTGGGGGTGGTTCGAGCTGCAGGACGCTGCCCTCGAAGCAGGGGACGACTACTCGTTCGTGCTCGACGGCGGTGCGGCGCGGCCGGACCCGCGCTCCCTCTGGCAGCCGCACGGCGTCCACAGTCCGTCCCGGGCGGTTGATCACGATGCCTTCCTGTGGACCGACCAGGGCTGGCGAGGCCGGTCGCTCCGTGACTGCGTCGTGTACGAGCTGCACGTCGGCACCTTCAGCGCGGCGGGCACCTTTGACGGCGCCGTCGAGCACCTCGACCACCTTGTCGACCTGGGCGTCGGCGCCGTCGAGCTTCTCCCGGTGACCGCGTTCCCAGGAACACGCGGCTGGGGATACGACGGTGTGGACCTGTTCGCGGTGCACGCGGCGTACGGAGGGCCGGAGGGGCTCAAGCGGTTCGTGGACGCGTGCCACGGGGCCGGCCTCGCCGTGGTCATCGACGTCGTCTACAACCACCTCGGACCCGACGGCAACTACCTGGGCGAGTTCGGTCCGTATTTCACCGATCGCCACCGCACCCCGTGGGGTGACGCCGTCAACTACGACGGTGCCGGCAGCGACGAGGTGCGCCACTTCGCTGTCGACAACGCGCTGATGTGGCTACGCGACTATCACTGTGACGGACTGCGTCTTGACGCGGTGCACGCCATCGTCGACACCTCAGCGATCCATCTGCTCGAGGAGATCGCCGGTGCCGTGCACCATCTCTCCGCGGCGGTCGACCGTGAGCTGTGGGTGATCGCGGAGAGCGACCTCAACGATCCTCGTGTGGTCAACGACGCCTCGCATGGCGGGTACAGCTGTGACGCGCAGTGGAGCGACGATTTTCACCACGCTCTGCACGCCACCCTCACCGGCGAGACCAGCGGGTACTACGAGGACTTCGGACGTGTCGAGGACGTGGCGCGCTCGCTGCGCAACGTGTTCGTCAACCCCGGCGGCTACTCGCCCTTCCGGCAGCGGCGCCATGGGCGTCCGGTCGCAGACCTCCCGGGGACGCGCTTTCTCGGTTACCTGCAGAACCACGACCAGGTGGGCAATCGTGCCCAGGGTGCGCGCAGCGCGGCACTGATGAGCACCGGGCGACTCCAGATTGCGGCGGCGCTCGTCCTCCTCGGACCGTTCGTGCCGATGCTGTTCGCCGGCGAGGAGTGGGCGGCATCGACGCCCTTCCAGTACTTCACCGACCACCAGGACGTCGAGCTCGGCAGGCTGGTCTCGGAGGGGCGACGGCGCGAGTTCGCATCCTTCGGGTGGGACCCCGCCGACGTGCCCGACCCTCAGGACCCGGCCACCTTCGAGCGCTCCAAGCTCCGCTGGGACGAGATGGTTCGCCACCCTCACGACACCGTGCTGGGCTGGCACCGCGAGCTCATCGCGCTGCGGGCGGCAACGCCCGCGATCCGCAGCGGCGACTGTTCCGACGTGACGGTTGAGTTCGACGAGGGCGCTCGCTGGCTGGTGATGCGCCGCGCCGGCATCGTCGTCGCCTGCAACTGGGGAGTGGGGCCGGCAGAGCTCCCCGTGGAGCCGGGCACTGCACTGCTGAGGAACACCGAGCTGGTGACAACCGGGGCCGGGCTGCTGTTGCAGCCGGACGGCGTGGTGGTGGGTCTCGCCTAACCTGCCTGTGCGGCGGCGGCGCGGTGCGCGGCGAGCTGCACCCCCGTGACCGAGACCTCGGTGAAGCAATCGCATTCGACGACGGCGACGCTGGCGGCCACGCAGGTCCGGCACAGCACCGACTGGCACGGGACGCATCGATAGAAGGTGTCCTCGATGCCTGCTCCGCAGACCGAGCAGACGGGCGGCCCGTCAGACCACACCTCGTCGACGACCACTAGGCTCGGACGACCTCCGTCCGGGAGGTGGACCCCGTCAGGCCGGAGATGAAGCTGGGCGGGGAGGACGCAGGTGCAGCTGCCCATGGCGAACAAGTGTACGCTCTGCGCGCCGGGTTGAGTGCTCCGTCCGACGTGCGCGGAGCGTCGCGCCTCGGACGCCGGTTCGCCTACGCGGCGTTCCCCGCGCCGGTCAGCTCGCCGCCTGCCTGCCGGAGCAGGGCACGGGTCGCGGTGACCCGGCAGGCCAGCATCTCGAGGATCTCGTCCAGGCGATCCCGCAGCTCCGAGTTGAGCGCAATCGGGTGGTTGTCGATGTCCCTGAGAAGGGCGGACAGACGGACCGCCTTCTGGTCGATGTGGGCGACGATCTCCTGAGGACTCTCGACCGTCGCGGCGCTCATGCTCGGCTCCATCCAGGTACCTCCGTCGGTTGCTGGGGCGGGTGCCTCGGACCGGGGGTTGGTCCCGGCCGTCAGCCCAAGCCTAGGCTCCGCGGGCTCAGGGATCAAGGGGCTGTCGGAGCTCTGTGATCAGCCACCCGGAGTGGAGGCCGGCCCGGGCGTCGGACTCTCGGGAAGAGGAACCGGCGCTCGCGGCGATTGGTTGAAGGTGAAGTCGGCGGCCAGGTTGCCCAGGATCGACGCGCTCTCGCGCACGTCGGGTCGAGTCGGTCTGGTCGTCGGCGCAGTCCGGCGGTTGACCGCCCTGCACGAAATAGTTCCACGACACGTTCGACCTGCGGAGCATGTAGGTGAGGTCAGTCCACGCGTACGCCGTGCGAGATCTTGTGGTGCCGCACTGTAGACTTGCACTGCCGCCCGGCGGACACAGAGGCGCGGATGGCGGAACCGGTAGACGCGCGGGACTTAGGATCCCGTGGGGCAACCCATCCGAGTTCGAGTCTCGGTCCGCGCACCACCGCCTCATCAAGGACGTTCGTGAGCACAGCCACCACCCCGGCCGACATCGCCGTCGCCGTCGAGCGGCAGCCCGACTCGCGTGTTCAGCTACGCGTCGAGGCGCCGGCGTCCGAGCTCGAAGCCGCCATCAGCGCGGCCCTGCGCCGGCTGTCAGGACGGGTGCGGCTTCCCGGCTTCCGTCCCGGCAAGGCCCCTGCGGCAATGGTGGAGCGCGCGGTCGGCTGGGACGCTGTGCGCCAGGAGGCCGTCGATGCGCTGCTCCCCGACCTGTACACCCGGGCGTTAGACCAGGCCGGCGTGCAGCCTGTCGACGATCCTCAGCTCGACCTCCAGCCGGTGGAGCGCGGCCAACCATTCGTCTTCACCGCAACGGTCACGGTGCGTCCCGCGGTGGACCTGCGGGACTACCGCGGCCTGCGCGTG
The DNA here is from genome assembly GCF_016464765.1 of Candidatus Aeolococcus gillhamiae. Taxonomy (NCBI): domain Bacteria; kingdom Bacillati; phylum Candidatus Dormiibacterota; class Candidatus Dormibacteria; order Candidatus Aeolococcales; family Candidatus Aeolococcaceae; genus Candidatus Aeolococcus; species Candidatus Aeolococcus gillhamiae. The sequence goes on from NZ_JAEKNS010000131.1 coordinate 85,788, forward strand.
GACGTGCCCGCCACCGCGGTGACCGATGAGCAGGTCGACGAGATGATCGAGGAGCTGCGCCGCCGCAACAGCGAGCTTCGTGACGTCGAGCGGCCCGCCCAAGCGGGTGATGTGCTGCGCTCCTCGCTGGTGATGCGTCGCGGTGAGGACGTGCTCAGCGGAGACGAGGAGCAGGACCGCGACCTCGACATCGATCGCGAGCGCCTTCTCCCCGGTCTCGCTGACGCGCTCATCGGGCTCGAGGCCGGTGCGCAGCGCTCCTTCCAGCTCACGCTTCCCGAGGACTTCAGCCGCGAGGAGCTGCGTGGGGCTGTCGTCGACGTCGACGTGTCGGTGAGCGCCGTGCGCGAGCGCATCCTGCCGCCGCTGGACGACTCGCTGGCGGCGCTCGACGAGCACGGTTCCACCCTCGAGGAGCTGCGCGCCTACTACCGCGAGCGCCTCGAGGAGGTGAGCGCCGAGCGCGACCGCGAGGCGCTGGAGGCGAGCGCGCTCGAGGCGCTGCGCGACCACGTCGCCATCGAGCTCCCCGAGTCGATGATCGAGCGCGAGATCGACCGCCAGGTCGCCGACCTCGACGTCCGCCTTCAGTCGATGGGGATGCCGCTGGATCGCTACCTGGAGTACACAGGCACCACCGTCGAGAAGCTCCGGGGCGAGCGGCGCGAGGGAGCGGTGCAGCGACTTCGCCTCGAGCTCGCTCTCGATGCGCTGGCCGAGGCTGAGGGCATCGAGGTCGACGAAACGGCGGTGGTGCGCGAGGAGCAGCGACTCGCGGAGGGTCGCAAGCTCACTGCCCAGCAGCGCCGCCGCCTCCACCAGGGCACACACGTCGACCTTGCCCGCCGCGGCGCCGGCGAGCGCCTCGTCGAGATCGTCCGCGGGGACGGCTGACCTGCGCGGAGCTCCCTCAAGAATCGAGGCGGCGTGTACGCTGCCACAGCCGTGTGGTGGAGTCCTCTCTTGCGTCCTCGTCCCACCCGCCGGCCCGACGGTGGCTGCACCCTCGTCGAGCCCGACGACCTGGTTCTGGCTGCGCTGATCCCGCCGAATGCCGAGCTGCCTCTGTCGTCTGCCGAGGACCTTCGCGCGGCGGCGCTCCGCGCCGCCCGCGTTCACTCTGACGGGGCCGCCGTGGTTGGGGCAGCCGCCGCCGCGGCCGTACTCCAACGCCTCACCGGTCCCGGTGATCCCCGCCGCTTTCAGGCCTGGCTGCTCCAGGGCCTCTACCACCGCCTCGCCGGTGCCGAGGCGCGTCGCTCCCCCCGCACCGAGGCGCTGGCCGGGGCGTACGAGCTGCGCGCTCGCAGCGTGCTCCGCCTGGCAGCGACCAGTCCCGACCGGACCACGGCGCGACGGGCCCGGGCGGCTCTGATCCATCTCGCTGGAACCGTTCACGCCTGAGCGCAACGCGGCCGATGGATCGCAGGCTCGTCCCTATAATCCGACCATGATCAGCAACGAACAGAACATGACGCCGCACAGCCTTATTCCGATGGTCGTCGAGACGACCAACCGCGGTGAGCGCGCATTCGACATCTACTCGCGACTGCTCAAGGATCGGATCATCTTCATCGGGACGCCGATCGACGACCAGGTGGCCAACGTCGTCATGGCGCAGCTTCTCTTCCTCGCCGGTGAGGATCCCGAGAAGGACATCATGATCTACATCAACAGCCCCGGCGGATCGGTGTACGCAGGGCTGGCGATCTACGACACGATGATGTACGTCGAGCCGCGCGTCGGCACGATCTGCATGGGCATCGCCGCCTCGATGGCCGCCGTCATCCTCGCCGGCGGCGCGCCGGGGATGCGCCTCTCGCTGCCCAACACGCGCGTTCTCATCCACCAGCCGTCGGGTGGCTTCAGCGGACAGGCAGCGGACATCCAGATCCACGCCCAGGAGATCCTGCGGGTGCGCCGCCGCCTCGACGAGATCCTCGCCCAGCACACTGGCAAGCCCATCGAGGTGATCAACCGCGACTCCGACCGCGACTTCTTCATGAGCTCAGATGAAGCCAAGGCCTATGGCCTCATCGACGAGATCATCCAGGTCCGTCCCAAGGGCGATGGCGCGGCTCCCAAGGTGGAGAGCAACGGCGGCACGCCCCGCGGCGGTGGCAGCGATGCAGGTCCCCAGGCCGGCGGTGGCTCGGCGGCGCGCTGAGCGCGGAACGGCCTTCAGCAGTCGTTGTCCCCGGGCAGGCGCGGCCGCGGCGGAGCCGTGGTACGGTGACCGGCGATGACTGAGCGCGACGACCGGCGGCGCCATACGCGGTGCTCCTTCTGCGGCAAGGGACAGGAGCAGGTGCGCAAGCTGGTGGCCGGACCGGGCGTGTACATCTGCGACCAGTGCATCGACCTCTGCCAGGAGGTGCTCGAGGAGGACAACCGCTCGACCACGCAAAAGCGTGGGAAGGGCGGGATGATCCCCAACCCGCAGGTCATCGCCGCCTCGCTCGACCAGTACGTGGTCGGCCAGGAGCACGCCAAGAAGGTGTTGTCAGTGGCGGTGTTCAACCACTACAAGCGCATCGCCCATGCCAAGTCGAGCGGCGACGTGGAGCTGCAGAAGTCCAACGTGCTGCTGGTGGGTCCCACGGGATGTGGCAAAACACTGCTCGCCCAGACGCTGGCCAAGATCATCGACGTTCCGTTCTCGATCGCCGACGCCACCTCGTTGACGGAGGCCGGCTACGTCGGCGAGGACGTCGAGAACATCTTGCTCCGGCTCATCCAGGCAGCGGACTTCGACATCTCACGCGCCGAGCGGGGGATCATTTACATCGACGAGATCGACAAGATCGCGCGCAAGTCCGACAACCCCAGCATCACCCGCGACGTCAGCGGCGAGGGTGTACAGCAGGCGCTGCTGAAGATCCTCGAAGGCACGGTCGCCAACGTTCCTCCCCAGGGCGGTCGCAAGCATCCTCACCAGGACTTCATCCAGATCAACACAACCAACATCCTGTTCATCTGCGGGGGCGCCTTCGATGGCCTCGAGAGAATCATCGAGCAGCGCGTCGGTAACCGCACCATCGGCTTCAACAGCAAGCCGCACGGCAGCCGCAACAAGGAGACCACCAGGATCCTGCGCGAGTTGCAGGCCCAGGATCTCCTCAAGTACGGGCTCATCCCCGAGTTCATCGGCCGCCTGCCGATCAACGTGTCGCTCGACTATCTCGACGAAGAGGACATCATCCGCATCCTCACAGAGCCCAAGAACGCCTTCGTCAAGCAGTACGAGAAGTTCTTCGCGCTCGACGACGTGCAGCTGGTGTTCCATGAGGGCGCTCTCACGGCGATCGCCCAGAAGGCGCTTGCTCGGGGTACCGGCGCGCGCGGCCTGAAATCGATCATCGAGGACGTGCTGCTCAACAGCATGTTCGAGGTACCGAGCCGGCCGGACATCAAGCGCTGCGTGATCACCGAGCAGTCGATCACCGACGGCGTCGAGCCCCTTCTGCTCACCGAGGAGCCGACCAAACGCGGCGCCGCAGCAGCCGCGGCGGCGACAGCCGAGCAGTCCGCGTAACCTTGGCCGATGACCCTGCGGGGGCGGCTGATCGCGGTCGCTGCCTTGGTGGCTGTGCTGTTGGGAAGCGGGATCGTCATCCTCGTGCGGTCGCGCACCCCCGACTGCACGGTGGTGGCACCGCGCCCCGCGCTGGCCCCTGAACTTCGCGCGCTGGGCGATTTCGACCAGGCCTACGACGCCGGCAACGTCGCCGCCCTCGAGGACGCCGCGGTCCGCGCCGCGTCGGCGCTGCACGGCGACCTCATCGGCACCACACCAGAGGCGCCGGTGGCGGTCGCCGCCGCCGCGCGGGGGTCGCCCGATGCCCTGGTGGTACCACTGCGCTCGCACCTCGCCGGCTCGGGGCCGCCGCCTCTTGCCGGGCTGGTCGTCTTCCTCCGCGACTGTCAGGGCCGGGCGTACTTCGACACCGTCGAGGACGACGCCTCGACGCAGCCTGCGCTCGCCACGTTCCCGCCGGTCACCCGCGAGCAGGCAGCAGCGCAGCTGGGCTCGGCGGGGCTGCGGCTCGAGTACGCGACCTCGCCGCTGCGGCCACAGTGGGTCACAGTCACCGCTCCATAATCGGCCGACATCCACGGGCAGGTAGGAGAAGCGATGGGAACGCCGCGCCGTGTTGCCATCACCATCGCCTTCGCCATCTGCGCGGCCCTTGCGGGCTGCGGGAGCACCGTGGCGCCTCAACCGACGCCGAGCCCTCCCCCGACGCCACCATCAGTGGCCTCCCCCGGCGGAGCGCTCGCCGGGTTCCTCGCTGCCGCCCGAAACCAGGACAACACTCAGCTCCCCGTGTGGCTGGCCACGAACAAGGACACGTCTGACCTCGCCGAGCTCCTCCGCGTGTACTCCGACTTCGGCACATCGGGCGGGATCTTCTGGGAGGTCAACGGTGTCACCGTCACCGCTGTTGCCGACGCCGGCGCCGGGCGCGCCACGGTCACGCTGAGCGGGGCGATCACGTGGTGCGTCGGCAAGGCTGCCAACGACCCAGCGGCCACCTGTAGCGCGGTCACCCCCGTCGCGGGCACCGCGCACGCCTACACCGCGATCCAGGTCGAGGGCAGGTGGAAGGCCGACGTCGACATCAACGCCAGCAGCGGCCTCGACCACAATCCCCAGGCCTCCCCGACGGCCAGCGCGCCGACCCCCTCGCCCACGCCGGCCTGATCAGGTCGGGTGGCCGCTGAACTCGTCCCTATACTCGGCGCGACCCATGGAGCCGATGGAGAAGACGTTCGATCCGCGCACGGTCGAGCCCGCCTGGCGTGCGCGCTGGGAGGAGCTCGGTATCGGCATCGCCGACCGCGACTCCGTGCGGCCGAAGTACAGCATCGCCCTGCCCCCGCCCAATATCACCGGCGTCCTCCACCTCGGTCACGCGTGCGGGTTCTCCATCCAGGACACCCTGGCGCGCCATCACCGAATGCGCGGGTTTGAGGTCGAGTGGTGTCCTGGGACCGACCACGCCGCCATCGCCACGCAGAACGTGATCGAACGTCAGCTGGCGGCCGAGGGCACCAGCAAGGAGGAGCTCGGTCGCGAGCTGTTCCAGGCGCGCGTCGACGCGTGGTACGAGGACTACGGCGGGCGTATCTACGAGCAGATGCGCCGGCTCGGCTTCACGTGCGACTGGAGCCGGACAAGGTTCACTCTGGACGCTGACTACGTGCGCGCCATCCGCACCGTCTTCAAGGACCTCTTCGACTCCGGTCTGATCTATCGCGGCCCGCGCATCGTCAACTGGTGCCCGACCGACCTGTCGGCGATCAGCGACGAGGAGATCGACTGGCAGGAGCACACGGACTCCCTCGTCCACCTGCGTTACCCCATCGAGGGCGGAGGCGACATCGTGGTCGCCACGGTGCGTCCCGAGACAATGCTCGGCGACACCGCGGTGGCGGTCGCCCCTGGGGACTCGCGGTACAGCGCGCTGATCGGGCGCACCGTGGTCCTTCCCTTGACGGGACGCCGAGTGCCGATCGTCGAGGACGCCGCGGTGCAGCCCGACTTCGGCACCGGCGCGCTCAAGGTCACCCCCGGCCACGATCCCACCGACTACGAGATCGGGGAGCGTCACGGCCTTCCGATGCTGACCGTGATCGCCGCCGACGGGACCATGAATGTCCCTGACCTGCCCCAGTTCCACGGCCTTCCCGTCACCCGGGCGCGGGTGGCGATCACCGAGGCGCTGCGGGCCGCGGGCGTCGTGGTCAAGGAGGAGGAATACGTTCACGAGGTCGGCCATTGCGATCGCAGCGGGGACGTCCTCGAGCCCATGATCAGCGCGCAGTGGTGGGTGCGCATGCACGAGCTGAGCGCCCCCGCGATCGCCGCTGTCGAGAAGGGTGAGACCACGTTCCACCCGCGCCGCTACACAGACATGTACCTCGCCTGGATGACCAACATCCGCGACTGGTGCATCAGCAGGCAGATCTGGCTCGGGCACGCCATCCCCGTCTCCACCTGCGCCAACGGCCACGTCTTCGCATGGATCGAGCCGCCGACCACATGCCCGGAGTGTGGAGACGGCGCGCTCACCAATGACCCCGACGTCCTCGACACGTGGTTCAGCAGCGCGCTGTGGCCATTCGCCATCTTCGGCTGGCCGGACGAGACGCCCGATGTGCGGCGTTTTTACCCCACCGACGTGTGCGTCACCGCCCGCGACATCATCTTCCTGTGGGTGGCGCGCATGATCGTCACGGGGCTTCGCTTCACCGGGGGTGTTCCGTTTGCCGACGTCATCATCACCAGCACCGTGCAGGCTGTCGACGGGACCCGGATGAACAAGTCCAAGGGCAACGCCGTCGACCCGCTGGTGATGATCGAGGAGCACGGCGCCGACGCGGTGCGCGCCTGGGCCGCGGCGGTCGGCACCGGCGGCCAGGACGTGCGCTTCAACGAGGATCGCATCGAGAGCTACCAGCGCTTCGCGAACAAGATCTGGAATGCCACCCGCTTCCTGGTGGCCCGTCTCGATGACGGAGACGGCCGAATGGCCGTGCCCGGCGAGGCGGCCATCGCGGACAGCCTCCTTCCTGAGGATCGCTGGATGCTGTCACAGCTGGCCGAAACAGTCGAGGCGGTCGACGAGGCCTTGCGCAGCTACCGCTTCCACGAGGCCATGGAGCGCCTCTACGACGTCACCTGGCACTCGTTCTGCGATTGGTACGTGGAGATGGTCAAGCCGCGCCTGCGCGACGACGCGGCCGAGCCCTCCCGCCGGGCCGCCGCCAACACCGCGGTCACCACGCTCGACGTGCTGTTGCGCCTTCTTCATCCCTTCATGCCGTTCATCACCGAGGAGTGCGCCCAGAGGCTGCCCACCGCCACCGCCTCGCTGCAGCTGCGCGACTGGCCCGTGGTGCAGCCGCAATGGCGCGACGGCGTGGCAGGGTCACACCGCGCTGCCGTCGACGAGCTGCTCCAGCTCGTGCAGCGTGTGCGTGCGCTGCGCGACGAGAGTGGCGTCGCCCGCGAGGAACGGCACCGCCTCCAGGTCCGTGGCGGCGACCCGGCGGTGGCAGGGGAGGAGCGGGTCCGGCTGATCACCTCGCTGGTCCCCGTGGACGTGGTCGATGGCGAGCTCGACGGCGGGGTCGCGCTGGTGGCCGGCGGCCTCGAGGCGCGCTATCACCTCGAGGTCAGCGAGCGGCAGCGGGCGCGAGCGCGGCGGCGGCTGGAGGAGGTGCACGGCGTCGTGGAGCACCTCGAAGCTCAGCTGGCCAACCAGGCCTTCGCCACACGCGCCCGGCCCGAGGTGGTTGCCCAGGCCCGGCGCCGGCTCGAGGACGCCCGCCGTGAGCAGGACGCCCTGCGCAAGCAGGAGGAGGCATCGTGAGGGGAATGCTCGCCGACAGCGTGTCGCTGCTCCTGGTCGCGGTGATTGCCGTCGCCGGATACGTCGCGGTGCTCTGGGTGGCGACCGCGTACTTCGTGTGGCGCGACGCCCGGCGGCGCTCGGCATCGCCGACCTTCCAGCTGTTCGCGTTGCTGCTCGGCTTCGTTCCGCCGTTCCTCGGGGCGCTGGTCTACCTGGTGGTCCGTCCGCCACGCACGCTGGACGAGGAGCGCGCCTACGCGCTCGAGGAGCAGTCGCTGCGCGAGCTCGACAGCGACCCGGTCGCGCTCCGCCCGTGTCCGTCATGTGGGAAGGACATCGAGGCGGAGTTCATCGTCTGCCCCTACTGTCGTACCCAGTTCGCCCGGCGCTGCCACGGCTGCGACCGGGTTCTCCGCCTGGGTTGGGCGGTATGCCCGTACTGCGCGGAGGAGGTGGGGCACGCACCGCTGGGCCGCGTCACGCGCAGCGGCTGAGCGCAGGCTGTGCTGAGCGCCGGGCTGCGGCTGGTCCTTGCCGTGGCCGCTCCGCTGGTCGGCGCGGCCCTAGTCCACGAGCTGCGTCGTCGGACCCACCTCGCCGCGCTGAGCACCGTCATCGCCATCGCGGCGTGCGCGGTCCTGGTGCTCTCGGTAGCCTCCGCGGTGTCCGGGGGCGGCTCTCTCGAGCGAAGCTTCGGAGCGGCCATCCCCGGCGTCGATATCACCGCGCGCGCGGACTCGGCATCGGTGGCGGCCATCCTGGTGGCCTGCCTGGCAGCGATGCTCGCGGTGCCGCGTCTGCGGGTCGACGCCGACCGCCTCGCCGGCCTGCTTCTCTGCCTCGGCGGTGCCGCTGCCGTGGCCGCGGCCGGCAACCTCGTGCTGACCGTCGGAGGCGTCGAGGTGATCGCTGCCGGCGCGCTGTTGCTCCGTGGGCAGCGGGGGCCGGGCTCCCGCTCCGCCGCGCTCCTCGCCGGCCTGCTCGCCACCGCTGGCGTGGCC
>NZ_JAEKNS010000122.1:0-19925 GCF_016464765.1 Candidatus Aeolococcus gillhamiae
CGCGAGCTCATGGTTCGCAACGAGGACGATCAGGAAGGCCAGGGTATGGTCGAGTACGCGCTCATCCTCGTCCTCATCGCCGTCGTCGTCATCGTCATCCTCACCGTTGTTGGCAAGCAGGTCACCAACGTCTTCTCGAACATCAGCAGCGGCCTCGGTACCTAGAGACCGTTCGCGTTCGCGAGAACTGACAAGGGGAGTCGCCCATGCGGCTCCCCTTTCTCTTTGCCCGCCGACCACGGTCAGCGACACTGGCTCATCTCGCGGACGTCCCATGCTGCGGCCTACCATCACGCCCGATGGACAGGAAGCATCGCAGTGCGGCCATTCGCGTGGCTGTTGCTGCTCCTTTCCCCGAGATCGTGCGCGTCCACGAAGGCACCGCAGAGTACGCGGACGAGATCGAGGTCTGCGCGATGATCTCGAGCGCAGACGCGGTGCTCGAGCAGGCGCGGCTGCTCCAGCCAGACGTGCTGCTGCTCAGTGATGGGCTTGGCGCCACCCCGTCCGACACGCTGGCCCGGCTCGGCGCGGTGGCACCGTCCACACGCCTGGTCATGCTGGTCGCTGAGGCGGGAGGCGACACGCCGGTGATCGCCGACGCGGTGCTGCGGCTGGACGCCTCTGCCGCCGAGATGCGCGCTGCCATCGTGGCGGTGACGGGCGGCCAGCTGGCACAGCGCGCTGCGCCCGCCGCGCATTCGCGCGTCCCGACTGAGTCAGCGTCACAGGCGCAGGCTGCCGAGCCCGAGCCGGGGGGCGAGGAGGCGGGCGCGCACGGTCACGCGCGCACCGTGCTCGTCTTCAGCGGCAAGGGCGGCGTCGGCAAGTCGGTGGTGGCCACCAACCTCGCCACCGCGCTGGCGCTCCGGGGCGCCAGGGTGGCGCTGGTCGACCTCAACCTCCAGTACGGCGACGTCGGCGTCCTGCTCCACCTCGAATCCCATCCGATCACCATCGACGCCATCACCCAGCAGGGAGATGCGGTCGACGCCGCCGCCCTCGAGGACGCGCTGGCCACTAGCGAGCACGGGGTCAGGGTCCTACTGGCGCCGAGCAGCCCGGAGTCGTCAGACCTGGTCAGCGCCGCCGGCCTGGAGGCTATCCTCGGGCAGCTCTCCCGCACCCACGACGTGGTCGTGGTGGATTCGCCGCCCCACCTCGAGGAGCGCGTCGTCGGGGTGATGGAGGTGGCCGACCAGATCCTCCTGGTCAGCTCGTTCGGGATCACCTCGGTCAAGGACGCCAAGGTCACGTTGCGTCTCCTCCAGTCCCTGGGCATTCCCCCCGACCGGGTCGCCCTGGTGGTCAACCAGACGCGGCCGCGCCTCACCTTCTCGGCAGAGGAGATCGAGCGAACGCTTCGCTTTCCCATCCTCAGCACCCTTCCCTTCGAACCTCGGATGGAGGAGACCATCGAGAGCGGCCGGCCGATGGTGGTCAGCGAGCCGCGCTCGGGCTTCAGCAGACAGATGGCGCTGATCGTCGACCACGTGGGGCGCGCGCAGGCGGTGAGCGCCGCACCCAACGTCCGTCACCAGGCCGCGCGCTGGCGACTGCGCTTCGGTCGCTGACCCGTCCGCTCTCGGTGTCGGCTCGGTAACGCCGCCAACGCGTTGAATAGTGGCGATGATGCAACGACGCGTCTGACAGGCTTTGACGACCCGCGAACGCTGCGTGAATCCGGGCAGGGACGGAGAGTCGCGGGCCATACCCTGCGGCGGTGCGCAAAGTACTTGTCGGCCTGCTCGCAGGCATGTTGCTCCTGATCGCCGTACCCGCCCAGGCGGCTCCGGGCGCACCGCCGCCGAAGTCGGCGCCCACGCTCGACCCGGTTGCGGCCCAGCTCCAGGCGCAACTGCTGCAGCAGGCAGCGCTCAAGGCGATGGTCGGCTCGCTGAGCAGCGAGCTGCAGGCGGCGCGGGACTCCCAGAATTCCCTCGGTGACCTGGTGAACGCCAACCAGAAGGCGATCGCGGAGACGCTCACCCAGCTCACCGCCGCTGAGCAGCGCTACAGCGACGCCACCAGCCGCGAGGCCACCGAGCGCGCCAATGCCGCCGTGGCCCGCCGCCACGCCAAGGCGGACAAGCAACTGCTCGCCATCTACGTGCGGCTCGGCTACCAGACCCACGACAGCCTCCTCTCCTACCTGCTCTCGAGCGCGTCGGTCTCCGACCTGCTCAGCAGGGCCGCCGACCTCTCCCACGTCGTCCACCGCAGCTCGCAGCTCGTCGATCAGATCAACGCCGACATCGCCGAGGCCGAGAGCGCCGAGGCGCAGGCTGCCGCGGACGCGGTCGTGGCTCAGCAGGCCACCGCCCAGCTCCAGGCGCAGGAGCAGACCCTGCAGCAGCAGACCCAGCATGCCCAGGACCTGATCGGCCAGCTGAGCTCGCAGGCCGCAGCTACGGCGCGGGAGATCAGCGCGGCCAACGGCCAGAGCCTCGCCGTCGCCCAGTCGATCGCGCAGACCCGGCTCGACCAGCTCAACGTAACCATCGCGGCAGCCGAGCAGGCAGCCTGGGACGAGGCGACGTACTACCTCAAGAACCACCTCGGCACGCTGCCGTCGTCCATCGCCATCCCCCCGACGACGCCGATCAACGCCGATGGGAGCCAGCTGATCTGGGCGGCGCACCACGTGGGCATCGCCCAGGGCTTCGGGCCCAGCCCGTACCCATTCGAGCCCGCCTACGGTGGCTACCCGCACTTCCACACCGGCATCGACCTGTCGGGGCCTTACGGCACCCCCATCGTGGCCGCGGCCGACGGGGTCGTGGCGGCGGCCGACCTCAGCACCGTCGGCTACGGCAACCACGTCATCCTCGCCCATGCCGGCGGTCTGCTGACCCTGTACGGCCATCTCGAGGCCGTCCTGGTCAAGGCCGGTGACGCCGTCAAGGCGGGCCAGGTCATCGGGCTGCTCGGTTCCACCGGAAACTCGACAGGTCCCCACTGCCACTTCGAGGTCCGGGTCAACGGCACCCCCGTCGACCCCCGCCCGTTCCTGCCGGCGCTGTCGGCAGGTGCGACCGGACCGTGACGGTCACGTTCGCAGATCGCGGATAGACTCGCGCGCAGGAGGTCCGTGCGCTTGACATGCCCATGATCCGAGTTCTGATCGCCGACGAAAGCCACCAGGTGACCGACAACATCTCCCGCCGCCTCGCACTCGAGGAGGACCTCGAGGTCTGCGGCACCGCCAGCGACGGTGAGTCGGCTGTGCAGGAAGCGCTCTGGTTGAAGCCGGACATCGCCATCATCGACGCCGGGCTGCCGGGCATGGACGGTGGGCAGACCACCGAGATGCTCGTCCAGGCCCTGCCAGGGACCGGCGTGATCATGATGTCGATGGAGGCGGAGAACGACGCCTATCGGCTGGCCATGCTGGCCGGGGCGCGCGAGTTCCTGCAGAAGCCCTTCAAAGGTGACGACCTTGTGGCCGCGGTTCGCCGCGTCCACGCCTTCGAGCAGCGCCGCGGCGGCAGCTCGCCGGCGCCCGCGGTCGCCGTGGCTGCGACCAGCGCGCCCGGCGACCCCAGCTCAGCGGCCGCATCCGCGCCGGCGGTGTCCCGTCGGGGCGTGGTCACCGCGGTCATCTCCGGCAAGGGGGGGGTGGGCAAGACGGTCATCGCCATCAACATCGCCGCCGCCCTCGCCGAAAAGCACCCAGGCGCGGTCGTGCTCGTCGACCTGTCCCTGCAGTACGGCGACGTCGGCGCCGCGCTCGACCTGCCCACCGATCACAGCATCACCGACCTGCTCGCGGAGAACGGCACGGCCGACTCCGACATGGTCCGCCAGGTGCTCGTCAACGGCCCCGGTTTCCAGGTCTTGCTCGCGCCCACCTCGCCTGAGCTCGCCGACTACGTCAGCAGCGCGCACCTGACCGACCTCATCACGACTCTGCGCAGCGATTTCGATTTCATCATCGTCGACACACCCTCGTACCTCAACGAGGTGAGCATCCACACTTTGGAGCTCGCCGACCACCTGGTGATGGTGACCGACCTCAGCGTCACCGGCATCAAGAACGCGCGCTTGACGCGCGGCGTCCTCGAGACGCTCGAGGTCGACCCCGCCAAGGTGATGGTGATCGGCAACCACCGCGACGGCGTCGGTGGTCTCGATCGTCGCGGCGCCGAGACGTTCCTCGGCGCGCACATCTCCGTGGAGGTCCCCTTCGCCGCAGACGTCGTGGCCACGTCGGTCAACAAAGGCGTGCCCTTCGTGGTGAGCAGCCCCGCCGCCCCGGCCAGCTCAGCGGTGCGCACCATCGTCGCGGCGATCGATCCTCTGTCACGAAATGGCAGCGAGCCTGCGCCGAACGGCGATTCTTCTGATAAGAAGAAGAGAACGCGTCGCAAACTCAGCTTTACACGGTAGCGACGTGACTCACCCAGGAGCGGACATGCCGGCAACCGCCGCCACAGTCGACATCGACAGCGAGGACGAGCGTCACACTACCCGCCGCGGCGAGCGCGGTCAGGGCATGGTCGAGTACGCGTTCATCCTCGTGCTCGTGGCCATGGTGGTGATCGTCTCGGTGGTCATCCTCGGCAAGCAGACCGGCAACCTCTACTCGAACATCTCGAGCGGCCTCGGTCCCTGAAGCAGGCGCAGGGGAAACGCCAGTTCCCCCGTCGTGACTAGCGGCCGAACAAGCCTTTGCGGCGTTTGCGGTCACCGCTCTCCGGCACCGCCGCCGCCATCGCGCGCTCGGGAACGATGCGCGCCACCAGCTCGCGGATCGCGCGGCTCACCTCGGCCTCGGGATGCGCGGTGACGAATGGCAGACCGCGAGTGATGGCGTCGCCGATGACGCGCGGGTCGTGGGGGATCGACACCGCGACAGGCGTGCGCAAGCTCTGCTCGATCGACTCCTGGTTGAAGTCCGCGTAGCCGTCGACGCGGTTGACCACGAGCATGATCGACTCGGCATCGACCGACAGTGACTCCAGCACCTTGAGGGTGAGCTTGGCGTCCTTGATGGCAGGGATGGTCAGCGCGGTGACCACCAGCACGCGCTGAGCCAGCTCGATGACCTCGAGGTTGAACTCGGTGAGGTGGCTGGCGCTGTCGACGATCACGTAGTCGTAGCCGCGGCGCAGTTCGGCGATGACCGTGCGCACGTGCTCGGCGGTGACCAGGTCGGCGAGCTCGGGGCTGATCGGCGCGAGCAGCACCTTGACGCCCGAGGGACCGGTGGCGACCACCTCACCGACGCTCTCGTCATCGATGCCGCTGGAGCCGTCAACCAGCTCGGTGATGCTGCGGCTGTGGTCGAGGTTGAGCATGACCCCGATGTCGCCGAACTGGAGGTCGAGGTCCACGAGCGCGACCCGCCCCCCGGTCTGCTCCGCCAGCGCGACGGCGAGGTTGGTGGCGATCAGCGACTTGCCGACACCGCCCTTGCCGGAGAACACCAGGAGAACCTCGGCTGGGGCGTTGCTGCGCGGGGCCGCGGGGGCGTCGGGTTGCGCCGGGGCCGTCTTGGCGAGGAACGTGCCCTTCTTCTGCTCGAGCTGGTAGACGCGCCGGATCGCCGCCACCAGCTCGTCGTGGCTGAATGGCTTGATGAGGAACTCGCGGGCACCGGCCTGCATGGCGCGGCGCAGATAGTCGCGCTCGCCCTGCACCGACATGATGATCACCGGCGAGGTGGGCAGCTCCGAGGCCAGCGTCTCGGTGAGCTGGATCCCGTCCATGACGGGCATGTTGACGTCTGTCAGCACGATGTCCGGCTGCAGGCGGTGCGCCGCCTCCAGGCCTTCGCGACCGTCGGAGGCGGTGCCGGCAACCTCGATGTCGTCCTCGAAGCTCAGCAGCTTCTGGAGGTTGTCCCTCGTGCTCGAGATGTCGTCGACGATGAGCAACCGGATCACGGGTTTGCTCAGGCCACCGTCATGCGTGCCGCGGCGGAGGGGTCGACCAACACTCCGGGGCCCATGGTCGCGGCCAGGGTGACGGTCTTGACGTAGGTCCCCTTGGCGGCCGAGGGCTTGGCGCGGACGATGGCATCCATCAGCGCGGCGAAGTTGTCGCGCAGCTTGACGTCATCGAACGATGCCTTGCCGATGGCGGCGTGGATTATCCCGGCGCGGTCGACGCGGAATTCCACGCGGCCGCCCTGCACATCGCGCACCGCCTTGGCGATGTCGAAGGTGACCGTGCCGGCTTTGGGGTTGGGCATGAGCCCGCGCGGACCGAGCACCTTGCCGAGGCGGCCGACGGCGCCCATGAGGTCGGGGGTTGCCAGGGCGACGTCGAAGTCGATCTCCCCGGCCTGCACCTTCTTCACCAGGTCGTCGCCGCCGACCAGGTCGGCGCCGGCGTCGAGCGCCTCCTTGGCCTTCTCACCGGTGGCGAACACCGCGATGCGGCGGGTGCGCCCGGTGCCGTGGGGCAGCACCACGCTGCTGCGCACCATCTGGTCGGCGTGGCGGGGGTCGACACCGAGACGGATGTGCGCCTCGATCGACTCGTCGAACTTCGCCGTGCTGGCCTTGCGCACCGCGGCGACGGCCTCGTCCGGCGGGTAGGCCCGCTCCGGCTCGAGAGCGGCGGAGGCCTCGCGGTACTTCTTTCCGTAGCGGTGGGGCATGTCGATTCTCCTGTGGTCCGTGCGGACGCGGCGGCGCCCTCCCACTGTGCAGTTGTCTAGTTGACGGTGAGCCCCATCGAGCGGGCCGTGCCCTCGATGATCTTCATCGCCTGGTCGATGTCGTACGCGTTGAGGTCCTGCATCTTCTGCTCGGCGATCTCGCGCACCTGGTCGCGTGACACCTGGCCGACCTTGTCGCGGTTGGGCACGGCCGAGCCCTTCTCCACCCCAGCGGCCTTCTTGAGCAGGTTGTACGCGGGCGGAGTCTTGGTAATGAAGCTGAAGGTGCGGTCCTCGTACACGGTGATCTCGGCGGGGATCACGGTGTCGCCCATCGCGGCGGTGCGCTCGTTGTACGTCTTGCAGAACTCCATGATGTTGATCCCGTGTGGTCCTAGCGCGGTGCCGATCGGCGGCGCCGGCGTGGCCTTGCCCGCGGGGATCTGCAGACGGATGACTGTCTTGACCTTCTTCTTGCCCACGTGAACTCCTATCGCAACCGCTCAACCTGGAGCAGGTCGAGCTCGACGGGCGTCTCGCGCCCGAACATGTTGACAAGCACCTTGAGCTTGCCCTTCTCCGCGTTCATCTCAGTGACCTTGCCGTGGAAGTCGGTGAACGGCCCGTCGGTGACGCGAACGTTCTCGCCGATCTCGTACTCCACCGACACCTTGGTCGGGGCCTCCGCCTTGACCTGCTTCTGGATCCCGCGAACCTCGTGGTCCTGGAGCGGCACCGGCTTGTTCCCGCTGCCAACGAACGAAGTGACCCCGGGCGTGTTGCGCACCACGTACCACGACTCGTCGGACATGATCATGTTGACCAGGATGTAGCCGGGGAAGATCCGCTTGGCCACCTTGCGGCGCTGCCCGTCCTTGATCTCCATCACCTCCTCGGTGGGGACCAGGACGTCGAAGATCTTGTCGTGCATGTCCATCGACTCGACACGCTTGAGCAGGTTCGCCTTGACCTTCTCCTCGTGTCCGGAGTAGGCGTGGACGACGTACCAGCGGGCGTCGGTGGTGGTTGCGGTCTCGTTCATGTCAGTGGTGCTCACGGTGAAACGGGGGCGGTGGACCCGCCGGCTGATGTGGGTACGGTCCTGGGGATGGTGGGCGCCGAGGTGGCTGCGGCGGACGGCTTGATCTGTGACGGCCGTGCGGTCACCTGGCTGCCGGTGGTGCTGCTCGAGGAGTACAGCTGCTTGACGACGAAGCCGAGCCCGTAGTCGGCGACCGAGACGATGACGGCCATGAGGATCACCGTGGTGACCACCACCCCGGTCATGCGCCCGAGCTCATTCCAGGTCGGCCAGACCACCTTGCGCAGCTCGTCGACGACGCTCGCGAAGTAGTTGCGATCACCGGCGCCCACCGGTGGGCCCACCGGGGCGCGCTGTCTGACCGGCTGGCCGCGTACCGCTCTGGCCACCTGACCTCAATTCCTCCCGGTTGCCGCCGCATCCGCGGTGGCGATCTGCTGTTGCGTGGCAGGGGCGGCAAGACTCGAACTCGCGACCCTCGGTTTTGGAGACCGATGCTCTACCGGCTGAGCTACGCCCCTGTGCGCTGGCCGGCGAGGCCGGCCACCCTGATGATGGTTACTTGGTCTCGCGATGCTTGGTGTGGCACCGGCAGCGGTGACAGAACTTGCTGAGCTCCAGGCGGTCGGGGTCGTTCCGCCTGTTCTTGACCGTCGTGTAGTTCCGCTCCTTGCAGTCGGGACACTGCAGAGTGATGATCGCCGACCCGCCCTTCGCCGTTGCCACGTGTTTGCCTCACACAAAAAAGAAACCTAGCGCCGCTAGGTCAAGTCCGATTGTATCAGAGCCCCGCTGGACACGTCCACGAATTCAAGTCCCTCCCCATCCCGGTTGGCCGCGGTTGGGCGCGGAGGCGGTTGGTACCATGGCGCCTCGCGGGCCCAAGTAGCTCAGAGGTAGAGCAACGCCTTGGTAAGGCGTAGGTCATGGGTTCAATTCCCATCTTGGGCTCCAGCCCGCCCCGTACTCCGCCTGCCCAAGGAGAGCGCGTGAGCCACCTGACCTCGTATCTGCTGGTCGCCGGGGTGTTGGGGGTGAATCTCCTGCCGGCTTTCGGACCGCCGACGTGGGCAGTCCTGGTCTTCTTCCACCTCACCATGCACCTCGACGTCGTGCCACTGGTACTGATCGGCGCCGTCGCAGCAGCTGCCGGCCGCTTCGCATTAGCCCACGCCTTCCGCCTCCTCCGCGGCCATATTTCGAAGAAGCAGACGGCGAACCTCGCAGCGGCGGGCAAGGTTCTCACGCGGGATCGCAAGCGAAGCTTTGCCGGGCTCGCACTCTTCGCGCTCTCGCCGGTTCCCTCGGCACAACTCTTCGAGGGCGCCGGCCTGATGGGTATCAACCTTCTTCCACTCATCGCAGCCTTCTTTGTGGGTCGTCTCGTCAGCTACAGCCTGTACGTGGGCGGGGCGAGCGCCGCGGCCAACACCAGCGCAGGCGATTTCGTCAAGTCCACCTTCACGTCACCGATCGGCATTGCTGTCGAGGTGCTGCTGCTCATCGGGCTGTACCTTCTGACCCGGGTCGACTGGATCGGAATGCACCGGCGTCACGAAGAGCGACGCCACGGTGAGGCGCGGGGCGCTCAGCGCTCACCCTAGGTTCAGAGGTGCGGGTCAGCCGCGGCGACGGGCGAGCACGTGCGGCACAGCCGCGCTGACGAGCCGCCAGCCGGCGGTGGTCACCGCCATGAAGCCAAGCGCCACCAGGACGAAGGCCACCGGTGTGTCACGATGGGTGACCACGATGCGTGCGATCAACCCCGCGCCGACCCCGAGCACCACGGTGCCGGCGAGGCGCAGCCAGGGACGTGACGCCCGCGTGTACAGGCCGTCGATAACCGCCACGGCGAACCAGGCCGCCGCGACCGGCCAGAGAACCACGAAGAACCAGGCGGCGCCGGTGTCGAGGCCGTGGCTCTGACGCCCGGCGAGCACGAAGACCACGAGACAGAGCCCGTCGAGGGCGACGGCGACGAGCGGCGACCGCCGCATGCTGCGCACACCACATCATCGGACATCCGCGTCGCGCTGATCGGCTACGGCCTGGCGGGGCGGGTGTTCCACGGGCGCCTGCTGTCCGCCACCCCCGGACTGGCCGTGACGGCGATCGTCACGGGCAACCCGCAGCGCCAGACGGAGGCGCGCGGGGACTTCCCCGCCGCCCGCGTGTACACGCATCCGGACGAGCTGTGGAGCGACGCCGCTGGTTTCGACCTCGCCGTGGTGGCCACGAGTACCGCCTCCCACGTCCCGCTCGCCTTCGCCGCCGTCGCCGCCGGCAGGCACGTGGTCGTCGAGAAGCCGCCGGCCACCACCGCGGTGCAGGCACGCGAGGTGGTCGACCGGGCTCGTGCGAGCGGCGTGCTCGTCGTGCCCTTCCTCAACCGGCGCTGGGACTCCGATCACCTCACTGTGCAGCGGCTGCTCCGCGACGGTTCGCTGGGTACTGTGCTCCGCTACGAGTCGCGCTTCGACCGCTGGCGGCCCAACCCTGCGGCGGGCGCGTGGCGCGAGGAGCTGCCCGCGGCGAAGGGCGGCGGTGTACTGCTCGACATCGGCGTCCACCTCGTCGACCAGGCGCTGACGCTCCACGGACCAGCAGAGCGCGTGTACGCAGAGGTAACGGCGCGGCGCGGCGGCGCCGACGACGACGCCTTCATCGCGCTCGAGCACTCATCCGGCGTGACCTCTCACCTCTGGGCGAACGCGCTCGCCGCCGCGCCAGGTCCGCGCCTGCGCATTCTGGGGAGTCGCGCCGGCTACGTCGTCGACGGGCTCGACGGCCAGGAGGACGCGCTGCGCGCCGGCCGCAGCCCCGATGAACCGGACTTCGGCGCGGAGCCGCGCGCTCGCTGGGGCCGGCTCGTCGCGGGCGACGACGGCGAGGCGGTCGAACCGGAGCCGGGCAGCTGGCTGCAGTTCTACGTCGCACTGGAGCGGTGCCTTCGTGGCGACGGTGAGCCGCCGGTGGCCGTGGAGGATGCCGTCGCCGTCCTCGATGTTCTCGACGCAGCGCGGCGGAGCGCTGACACCGCCACCGTGGTGGGCCTTTCGCCGGAGTAGCGGCTCGCTCGTGACTACCGCGGGGTTGGCACGCGGCGCCCCGATGGTCCCCTTTCGCGATGGGGCAGGTACGAACGGTCCCCGATCCAGGGAGCCGGGGGAACGCCGAGGTACTTGGTGGTCTCGTTGAGCCCTGACGCGTACTTGCTGCGCATGCTGCTGAACTGGTCCCAGGCGCTCTCCTGCTCGCGGAGCCGGTAGCCGGCCTTGCGCAGGCGCTGGCAGGCGTCGTCGAACTCCTCCCGCTCCACCCCGGCGACCTGGTCGTGGTCGGAATATTTGAAGTTGGAGCGCATGTCGGCGACGAGGTGGGCGCCGACCTTGAACATCAGCCGCGCGTGGCCAACCGGCACCCCGTCGAGGGTGGTCATCACCAGTGTGGCGGCGTCAGCACCGCGCCGAACGAGTTCGCCCACGCCTCGTTGTCGTGGCTGGAGCGGAAGTAGAAGAGCAGCGGGTACGAGAGGTGGCTCTCAAGAACGTCCACGGTCCACATCTGCCATTCATCGAAGGTCGCCTGCAACTGCTCGGGCATGTTGTCGGCGGCACAGTGCTCGAGCAGTTGCACTCCGGACGGCGGTGCGCCCGCGAGGGCGTCGAGCGCCACCACGGCCGTCTCCCGTCGCTGGAAGGAGTTGAACAGTGAGAAGAGCAGGCTGATGACCAGCGCGAAGAGTCCGAAGCCGGTTGCCGCCTCGACGATGGTGAGCACCCGCGTCGCCACCCCGATGGCGTCGATGCCGCCCACGCCGAACGACAGCATTGTCCCCGCGGAAAACGTGACGGTGGTGCCGAACGAGTCGGGTTGCGGACGCAGACCGTCGTGGAGCCCGCTGAAAACGAGGGCAAAGCCAAGCATCAGGAAGGCCGCCCAGAGAATGAGCAGGATGACGATCATCATCGGCGCGAAGGCAGCCAGCGCCGCCTCGCGCATCTGCAGCTTGCCCGGACGCTCAGCGACCTTGCGCCAGAGGTCCCACGAGGTTTGCACCAGCGTTGTGCTGATGCGCACCCGCCCGACCGCCGGGCGCGGCAGCACCACCGACTGGAAGACGTCGTACAGCGTCACCACGATGAGCACCGCCCCGCCGGCGATGGCAACGCCGTCGATGACGGTCACGGCCGCGTCATCTCAGCTGCCTGTGGGCTTGTCCTTGGCCACCTCGGCGCTGGGCTCGTCCTCGTCGCCGTCGACGACCTCGTGCTTGGCGAGGTCGTGCGGGTGGATCGCCGCCCGCACGGCCGCGGCGATCTCCTCGAAGGGGACCGCCAGCGCGCTGACCTCGCCGCCGAGCTGACCGCTCTCCTCCGCGACCACCTCGTCGGCTGCCGCCTCGGCGGCGTCGATGCGCTCGCGCAGGCTGTGGTGGTGCTTCTCCGGAGGTGCAGTCTCGTCGCTCATGGTGCCGTCATGGTAGGCGCTTGCGGACCACCTCGCGATAGACGTCGGCGGTGGCACGCGCCGTCGCCTCCCAGCTGAATCGCTCCCGGGAGCGACGCAGCGCCGCCTCGCTGAGCCGGATGCGCAGCGGCGGATCGTCGAGCAGGCTGCCGATCGCCTCCGCCAGGGCCGCAGCGTCCCCAGGAGGCACGAGCAGCGCGGTCTCCCCGTGCGCGCCGGCGACCTCGGGCAGAGCACCTGCGGTGGTGGCCACCAACGGCACCCCGGAGGCCATCGCCTGCAGCGCGGGGATGGAGAACCCCTCGTAGAGCGACGGCACCACCGCCACCTCCGCCTGCGCGTATTGACGGGCCACCTCGGCCTCGTCGACGCCGCGCATGAAGCGCACCGTGTCGCTGAGCCCGAGTTGCTTCATGGTCCTCGCCACCGCGCCGTTGGGGCGCGCCTCGCCGAGGATGACCACCTCCACCGGGCGGCGCTGCCGGATCGCCGCGATCGCGTGCAGCAAAGGAACCACACCCTTGAGCGAGACGTCGGCGCTGGCCACGGCGAAGACGCGCCCCGGCACACGCGGCGTCGCCGGTTGGGGCGTGAACACGGTGCCGTCCACCGCGATCGGAATGACCCGGACGCGCGTCGGGTCGACTCCCATCCGCTCGACGATGTCGCGCCGCGACTTCTCGCTGACGGTGATCACTCGCTGCATCTGTCGCGCCACGCGGTCCTGCATGTTGTGGAACTGGTACCAGCGGCGCAACGTCAGCCGGCGCACCAGGTTGCGTTCGCGCGCGATCTCGAAGTCGCGATCGATCACCACCGCGTGGTGCACGCTGGCCACCACCGGGAGGCCGGCCCGACGCAGGCCGAGCATCCCCCAGCCCAGGCACTGGTTGTCGTGCACCACGTCGAAGCTGCCCGCCTGCGCGGCCAGCAGGCGGCGCATTCGCAGGCTGAAGGTGAGCGGTTCGGGAAACGCCGCGGTGCAAAGGTACGCGTATTCGAGGACGTCGATCCAATTCCGGAACTCGCGCAGACCCGGGGTGCGGAACGGGTCGTCGGCTCGGTACAGGTCGAGGCTCGGGACCGCGACGAACGGGATGCCGTTCTCGAGGTGCGGATAAGGCTGTCCGGCGAAGACGGTGACCCGGTGGCCGAGACTCGTTAGCGCGGCCGACAGCTGGCGGACGTACACGCCCTGGCCGCCGGAGTACGGGTTGCCCCGATAGCTGAGCAGGGCGACGCGCAAGGCGGAGGAATCGGGCACGGCGGGCGATGCTAGTCGCTGACCGCTATCGTCGGCGCGGTGGTCGAACGTCTCCACGTCACCCTGCCCGCGGCGGTGATGACCGCCGCCGACCTTGAGGCCGCACGCGGGGCGCGCGGGTTCATGCCCGGCGACGAGGGACTGGTCCTCCACCGCGCCGCGCTGTTCGCCGCACCGCGCGGTCCCATGCTTGAGGTTGGCGGCTACTGCGGCAAGTCGGCGGTGTACCTGGGCTCAGCGGCCCGCGAGCACGGCGGCGTGCTCTTCAGCGTCGATCACCACCGCGGCTCCGAGGAGAACCAGCCCGGCGAGCTGTACTGCGAGGAGGCGGTGCTCGACGCCTCGGGTGCACGGGTCGACACCCTTCCGCACTTCCGGCGCACCCTCGAGGCGACCGGGTTGGAGGAGTGGGTGGTCGCCGTGGTTGGCGGCTCCGCCACCGTCGCGCGCCACTGGCGCACGCCGCTTTCATTGCTCTTCATCGATGGCGGCCATTCCGAGGCGGCGGCACAGGCCGACTACGCCGGCTTCCACGCCCACCTCGGCGAGGACGGGCTGCTGCTCATCCACGACGTCTTCACCGACCCGGCCGACGGGGGCCAGGCACCCTTCCACGTGTACCAGCGTGCGCTCGACGACGGCTTCCGCGAGGTGGCCGCGCAGGGCAGTCTGCGCGTGCTCAGCCGCTAGCGAGTGGCGTCGAGAAGCGTCGCCACAACGCCGCCGCTGATGGCGTTGTCGGCGAGCACCACCGCCGCCGCCGTCCATGTGGGCTGCTCGTCGGGCGGGAAGATGCAGCCATCGGTGAAGTTGGCACCGGTCCAGTACGCCGCATCGTCGCCACGCAGGTGCTGCGCCCAGTCGAGCAGCTGGGCCGCGCGCTCGCCGTCGCCGCAGCGGACCAGCGCCAGCGCCAGCTCGCACGTCTCCGCAGCGGTGATCCAGGGACGGTCCGAGGTGCAGCGCACGCCGCGCTCGGGCACCACGAACTCGTCCCAGCGCGACGCCAGGCGAGCCTCGGCCCCGGAACCGGTGACCACGCCGCAGAGCACCGGGTAGTACCAGTCCATGGCCCAGCGGCGCTTGTCCTTGAAGCTCCGCGGCGCGGTGCGCAGAGCGTCGCCTACCCGGATCCGTGCGGCATCCCACTCAGGGTGCGGCACGCCGAGGGCGTCGGCGACACGCGTCGCGCACGCCAGGCTCAGATGGATTGACGAGGAGCCAGTCACCAGCGCGCGGCGCCACGGTCGTCCCTTGCGGTCACGCGCCCACCAGATCGCGCCGTCCTCCCCCTGCATCGCCAGCACGAACGCCAGCGCACTCTCGACGCATGCGAAGCCGGCGCGCAGCTCGTCCTCCGGGGCGCCGCAGAGCATGTGCAGCCACAGGCCGGTGGCAACGTAGGCGGTCAGGTTGGTGTCGAGCGTGGCCTCGATCACGTCGCCCTCGTGGTACGCCGCGTGCCAGGCGCCGTCGGGACGCTGCTGCTCCACCAGCCAGCGGTACGCCCACCAAGCCTCCGCGTGACGGCCACCGACGTCGAGCGCCATCGCCGCCTCGACGTGGTTCCAAGGATCGACCTGGCCGCGCTCGTACCAGGGGATGCTCCCGTCGGGCCGCTGGACTGCGGCGATGTGGTCGACGGTGGCGCTGACGTCGCTGCGCGTCAGGGAGGGGCCGATCATGCGGACGTGCCCGCCGCCGCCGGGCCAGGTCGACGCGCGTAGAGCACCACGCTCTTGCCGAGCATGGGGTTGAGGACGCGCTCGAGGCTGCGCGTCCAGCGCGGCCGGCGCATCAGGTCGTACACCAGGAAGCGGTGGTAGAGGCGAGCAGCCACGGCCTGCTCGCGCGACATCCCCAGCGCACAGCGCAGCCACCAGTACGGCGAGTGGAGCGCGTGGGCGTGGTGGTGCGGAGGCGCCAGCACCAGCCCCGATCGCCGCAGGCGCTCGGCGAGCTGGCGGCGCCGGTAGATACGCACGTGGCCTCCCGCGACCTCGTGGTACTCACGCGAGAGCGCCCAGCAGACTCGCTCTGGCCACCAGCGCGGCACGGTCACGGCGATGAGGCCGCCGGGACGGAGGACCCGGACAAGCTCGGCGAGGGCGGTGACGTCCTCATGGATGTGCTCGAGCACCTCGGCAGCGATGACCACGTCGAACTCCGCGTCATCGAACGGCAGGCGTCGCGCGTCCGCGCGCACTGTCCGCAGGCTGCCGCCGGGCGGCACCTCCCCTTCGAGCCTCATCGCCTCGGCCATGGTGACCACCTCCGCGAGCGCGGTCTCGTCGAGGTCGGTGGCGACCACCTCGGCGCCATGCCGGAGCGCCTCGAACGCGTGGCGCCCGTTGCCGCAGCCGATGTCCAGAACCCGCGTGCCCGGCGCCAGCCGCAGCCGGGCGAAATCGACGGTCAGCACGGCTCAACCCTTTGGGCAGCAGCCGTCGAGAGGCAGGACACGGCCGCACACGATACCGTGCGCCACTCGGGCGGCGGCGCGGTCAGGCCGCCGGCCCGCCTGGGCGATCACCCCGGTGAGGCTTGGGTGGCCTGAGCGGCGGCGAGAGGGTGGTACAAGACGGCTCGTGCAAGCTCAGCAGACGTCGAACGCGAGGCGACCGCGGCTTCGCGGTTGGTCGCACCTCGTCGCGGCCGGACCATGGGCAGTCGGCACCGTGGTGCTGGTTGCGCTCGCCGGCGGCCATCCCGCGCGACAGGCCGGGCTTGCGCTGTACGGCGCGGCGTCTGTGTGGTTATTCGGCGTGAGCGGCGTCTACCACGTGGTGACGTGGTCGCCGCGCCGCCGCGCTATCCTGCGCCGTCTCGACCACGCCAACATCTTCGTGCTGGTCGCGGCCACCTACACGCCGCTGATGCTGACGCTGACCAGCAGGGCCTGGGGAATCTCCATCGTCACCATCGTGTGGGTGCTCGCAGCGGCGGGGATCGGCGTCTCGTTGAGCCGGGTGGTGATGCCGCGAGGCGTTCTCGCCGGCCTGTACCTCCTGCTCGGCTGGGTGTCGGTGGTGGCCATGCCCGTCATCGCGGCGGCGGTGGGCGTCGATGGGCTGCTGCTCCTGCTGGGCGCTGGCGTGCTGTACTCAGCGGGCGCCGTGGCCTACGCGCTGCGCCGTCCCACGCTTGCGCCAGGGTGGTTCGGCTACCACGAGCTGTTCCATGCGCTGGTGATCGCCGCCAACGCGCTCTTCTTCGTCTTCATGGTCGTCGAGGTGGTGCACCACTGAGCCGGCGGACGGATTCGAACCGACGGCCAGCTGTTTACAAACCCGTACCACGACGTCCGCGGCGGTTCGCTGATGGCCGTTCTGAATACGAAGTGACCTCTTCGTGACCGCCAGGGTGTGCCGAAATGCGCCGCGATTCGCGCCCGGTAGCTGTCACGGTAGCTGTCAAAGACCATCCCGCCAGCCGCAGGACGCGGGCCGCCACGCGTTGTGAGATGCCGTGCGGCCCCCGGCGCGGCTGCCCTGATCGGCACGCCCTCACCGCGCTGACGCGTCGTCGAAGAGTTGCGCCTGGGCCGCCCCCTGTGCCATGACCGCCGACGATCGCCGACCCCGTCTGCGAGAGGGCTGGACCGGCGCGACAATCGGAGGCGACATGTTGTTCGTAAGGTGCCTGCTCACGAAGTCGTCGACGGCCACCACGGGCACTCGTGTCAGGCGGCCCACCTTGACGATCGGAAGTTGCCGAGAGCTGATGAGATCGTAAACGAGGGTTCGTCCGCAGCCGAGCATGTCGGCTACCTGCAGCACCGTTAGGAGACGGCTCGCACTGTCACGGTGTGGCTGAAGCATGTTGGTACCTCCTTCGGCGGCAAAGAGTGGAAGTTGGGATCGCCCAGCGTCTGGGCTAATCCCTGTCAACCCTCAGAACCCGCGTACGGAGGGCGAAGCGGACACAAGGGTCGTTCGCGTCCGTTCGCCGGCGGTGCTAGTAGCTGACCGCGCACCCGCCGCGCGCATTGCTGATTCGTGCTTCAGGTCATCGGCTCACCCTCCCCGGGCGCAGCTCGCCACAAGCGACAGCCACTGGCCACAGCAACTTTGCACAGACTTGCACGGGGTGCGGCAGTGCGGTGACCGCCGGGTGGCTGACCGACCGGGCGCCCCATCTGTTCGTCTGGTGTTCGTACGTACTTGTCCGTGTTCGTCCGGCGTTCGTGGGGTCGGGAGGGAGGTGTTCCGGACTCATCGCCCTCCGACGTGATCTGGATCAGGACGCGGGCTGCATTGATCGGGCCGATCCACTTGCCTGCGTGCCCGGCGCAGGCGCAGGAGGGTTCCATCGGACCGGACTCGCGACCGGCAGACGGTGCTGCGTGCCGCATTCAGAGCCGTTTCCTCCCGCATCGGATGATGCAAGTCTGTGTCGGGGTCGCAGCACGCAGTGCTGCACCGCGGCCTGGTGTGAGTGAAACGGGGCAGGCAATGCTGGGCGCATGGGCGATTCGTGCTCTCAGTGGGGGTGCTGCGCTCGGTGGTGTTGGCGCCGAGCCCTGCGCGAAACACCGGCCCCCGTCGCACGCCCGCGCCCCCGACCGGAGGCGCCCACCGGCCGCCTTGGTGGCGACGGTTTGCGCGCCCGCGGCTGCCAAAGAGGGCTTGCCAAAACTGGCGAGTACAGACACACACACCTGATTGGTGCCACTGATGCCATGAAGAACCCGGCATCACGGAGAAGGACCTCCGTTCCCGAACGCACCGCCTGAGCGGTGGTTCACTCCCTTGCCGGGCCCGGAGCCCGGTGGGTCATGGAACAGGAGGTCCCAGAGCATGTTGTACGTCGGCATCGACCTGCACCGCAGGACGTCGAGGATCGTGACCATGGACGAGGGCGGCCAGGTGGTCTCCCAGCGCACGGTGTCCAGCGACCGGGCGTCCGTGGAGGACGCCTTCAGCCGGATCGAGAGACCCGCCGAGGCCGTCTTCGAGGCGACATGGGGCTGGGGCTGGCTCGCCGACCTGCTCGAGGAGATGGGCGTCCCAGCGCACATGGCCCACCCCCTGCAGACACGGGCGATCAGTTCCGCGCGGGTGAAGAACGACGCCATCGACGCGCGGACGCTGGCCCACCTGCTGCGCACCAACATGCTCCCCGAGTCGTGGATCGCGCCGCCCGAGGTCCGCGAGGCGCGGCGCCAGGTTCGGATGCGCGTAGCGCTCGGCCGGATCCGCACCGGCGTGAAGCAGCAGGTCCATGCGCTGCTCGGTGAGCACGGCATTCGGCTGGAGCACTCCGACACGTTTGGAGCGAAGGGCTGGAAGGAGCTCGAGGCGTTGCAGTTGCCCGAGTTCAGCCGGCACCGGCTCGACTCCTGCCTGCGGCTCATCCGGAGCCTGGACTGGGAGATCGAGCACGCCGACTTCGAGCTGCTCACACGGTTCGGCACCGATGACCGCGTCGCCCGTTTGCGCGCGATCCCCGGCATCGGCTTCCTCACCGCGGTGACGGTGATCGTGGAGGTCGGCGACATCTCTCGCTTCGGTTCAGCCGCTCAGCTGTGCTCGTGGGCAGGCTTGACGCCGCGGGAGCACTCCAGTGCCCAGCACATCAAGCGCGGTCACATCTCCAAGCAGGGATCCCGATGGCTGCGCTGGATCCTCGTGGAAGCCGCGTCGACGAACAAGGCGTGCAAAGGCGAGGACCTGCGCGACTTCCAACAGCGCATCGCCAAGCGCCGCGGCAAGATGATCGCGCGCATCGCGGTGGCGCGCCGCCTGCTGACCCTTTGCTACTACGCGCTGAAGAGTGAGGACGGGTGCCGCGCGTACCCGTTGCTTCGGTGATTCACTGGTCATTCTCCGGTCGAGGGTGCGCTCGCTGTACACACTGGCCCCGCCTTTCGAGGTGGCGGCCGCGCCACTGATTGAGCCACCCCAACCGCATCCAACACCATGAGTCACTCGCTCGAAGGAATGTCTGGTTCGACCTGAACCGCATCGTGGTGATTGCGTTAGACCGTTTCTCCGACCGACGCCGCTGCTGCCAGCGCCCGGTTCGGCAGACTGCGCGTGCCTGCTCGCGCCCCCTTTGAAAGAGCGTCACCACGGCGGTGCCACTCTGCGGAACTCGGTCGGGCGCAAACCAAGAGAGATGAACGGGACCTCTTGACGCGGAGCCGTTCTTCAGGAATGTGTGTCATTGAGTTGGGCGCCAGCCAGCTGGGAATGACGGTGGCGGTAACCCAGCTGAGGGCCGTCAGTCTGCCCAAATGTCCACTTGAGACCTGCTTTGGCCCGATCAGCGACCTGAAGAGGCAAGGTCCCGCCGTCGGCGGCGCGAGATTGCTATCCAGGTGACGCAAACAACGATGAAGACGACCCAAACAGCCGCAGCCAGATCCTGTCCGGCCGCGCCCGGAATGAGGAATGAGACGGTGAGTTCAACCGGTCGACGCAATACTCGCGTCGAGTCTAGCCGCTGGCGTCGCGAACCCAAGCGTCTTCCGTGGCCGTGTGTTCAGCTTGCGCGCGATTGCGTCGAGATCCCACTGTGTGAGCTGGCTCAGGTCCGTA
>NZ_JAEKNS010000034.1:0-6706 GCF_016464765.1 Candidatus Aeolococcus gillhamiae
CTGGTCCGGCGTTAGCGTGGAGAGAATCTCTCCCTGCTGCAGTGTGCTGCCACGCATGTGAGGTCTCCTGCTGGGACGTGTCCCCGCAAGACTCTCACATTCCTGTTTAACCCGACAAGGGGTTTTTCATCACCCTGCTAGAGCCAAACGCTTCTGCTCGCCGCCGCTCAGCTGCGCGACAGGTCGCGCGTGTGCCTCAGCGTACGGCAGGCCGATCGCGGCCTGCGTGCACAGGTTCCACACCACCTCAGCGTCGTACCCGCCGACCTCGCTCCAGTCGGCGATGGCCTGCGCGTGCGCCATGGCTGCAGCAACGCCATCGTCCTCTAGCTGCTGTCGTTCGGCCTCGTCCAGGGACCGCCGCGCGGCGCGGATGGCCGCCGGCGCAACCGCGACGAGCACGTCGCGGACGGTACTGCCGTCGCGGATGGAACCGATGAACTGACGCATGACGCCGACGCCGCCCCCGCTCGAGATGGTCCCTGCGGACGGCGTCACCTCTCCGGCGATCAGGCGCAGCAACGTCGTCTTGCCGGCACCGTTGGCACCGATCAGCGCGGTCGTGGTGCCATCGCCCACCCGGAACGAGACATCGTCGAACAGCACGCCACCGTCGCCGAGGACGTAGCGTAGCCCGGAGACATCGATGAAGCCCATGCGCCAAGTATCACGGAGGTCGCCCTGGCTACTTCTTGACCAGCCCCCGCCAGCTGCCGGCCTCGATCTCCACGTTGCACTTCTTGGCCGCTGTCTTGATGCGCTTCCACGCCTGGTCGCGCTTGGCGATGTCCATCCTGCCCTTCTTGCTGGCGGTCTGCGCCTTCTTGATGTTCTGACGAGCAGCGGACTTCTGCTTCTCGGTGGCCATCATGTAGCTCCTCCGCCAGCGCTGGAACTGCGCGATTCCACGGTAGCGCCGTGTACCCGATGGCGCGGTCCGGCCAGCCGCGCGTACAGCGCCTCGTGCGCGTCG
Source organism: Candidatus Aeolococcus gillhamiae (assembly GCF_016464765.1). Taxonomy (NCBI): domain Bacteria; kingdom Bacillati; phylum Candidatus Dormiibacterota; class Candidatus Dormibacteria; order Candidatus Aeolococcales; family Candidatus Aeolococcaceae; genus Candidatus Aeolococcus; species Candidatus Aeolococcus gillhamiae. The sequence goes on from NZ_JAEKNS010000034.1 coordinate 974, forward strand.
ATGGATGCGTCGAGGCTGAACGACCGCTCGGCGTGCAGACGACATGCCTGGCGCGACAGCGCGTCAATGCGTCCCAGCGCAGCGGCTGCGCTGTCAACGTCGGCGGGGGCCACCAGATACCCGGTGGCCCCGTCGTCCACCACCTCGGAGAGGCCGCCCACCCGCGCCGCGAGCACAGGGGTTCCCGCGGCCTGGGCCTCCGCCGCCGTCATCCCGAACGGCTCCTCCCAGCGCGAGAGGCACAGCGCTGCCCCCGCCGCACCGAGCGCGTCCCAGAGGTCCGTGCGGCGCAGCGGCGCGTGGAAGCGCACCTCGGTGTCGTTCGCCCAGCGCTGCCGGATGGCTTGCTCGTACGCCGCGTCGTACGGGGTGCCGTAGACGTCGACCGGCCAGCCGGCGAGCCGGGCCGCGGCGATGCCGTCATCGACGCCTTTCTCGGCGCTGAATCGCGCGGCGATCACCGCGGCGCGCGCGGCATGCGGCTGGAAGGAGATCTCGTTGACGGGTACCCCGTTGCGCAACACGGCGTCGAGGCTGACGCACTCCGCCCAACTCGTCGCATGCGCGTGCGACACCGCCGCGCACCAGACGGCAGCGGTGGTGCTGCGACGGGCCTGAGCGATCGCGTCGGCGAAGAGTGGGGTGGGCGGGAGGTGCAGGGTGTGCAGCACCGGCAGATCCATCTCGGCCGCGACCGTCACCGCCGGCGTGTCGAAGCCGTGATTGTGCACCAGGTCGAAGCCGCCATCGCGAACGGCGCCGTACACGCGGCGATACGCCGCCGCCATGGCGGGTGAGGCAGGTTGCGCTGGCCCGGGGTGGAAGAGATCGCCCTCGAGCAGCGTCGGGTCGACGTCGACGCCCGCCATGGTCACGCCGTCGAGGCGGGATCCTCGGGCCGCGTAGACCACGACGTCATGTCCCCGGCGCGACAGCGCGCCGGCGACGTCGGCGAGGACGGCCTGGGCGCCGCCGAGGTGCAGCGCGCCGATCGGCGTGACCAAGGGGGCGATCAGCGCGATGCGCACGCTGGCTTCCCCCTCACGCGCGCCGCTTCCAGCACAGCGCACGCGGCGGGCTGATCCCCAGGGTCACGAAGTCGACGAAGCGCGACCCTCGCGCGCTGATCGCCGCGACGGCGTCCGGGTAAAAGATGCGGGCGAGCTCGACGGCCTCCGCGACGGACGGATACTCGACCAGCATCGGGCCGTCGAACACCACGTGCTCGAAGCCGCGTGCCACCAACCATGCGACATCGCTCGGCCAGACCACGACAACGAGGCCACCGGGCGCGCAGCGGCTCTCCATCGTCCGCAGGCAGTGATCCGGGTCATCCAGCGCGGTGACGGTGAACGCCGAGCAGCTGATCACCAGGTCGTACCCTGCCTGCGGCGCCGGCAGCGAGTCGAAGAACCCGCGGACCACGGTGACGCAGGTTGCGCCGGCGTCGGGCAGCCGCTCTTCGAGGATGCGGCGGAGCCCGGCGGCGGGTTCGGTGGCCACCACGCTCTCAGAGCGCCCGGCGAGGTCGAGGGTGAGGCGGCCCGCGCCGGCGCCGATCTCGAGCACGCGGCCGCACCGGTCCGGCAGCCACTCGAGGATCCCCTGATGCAGGCGCTCGCCCTCCACCAGGCGGGCGTAGAGGTCGGGCTCGATGCGGTAGAGCAGCTCCCAGGGGAGCTCGTCCGGGTAACGCGGGCAGCCGTGGTCGTCGAGGAAGCGGGCTCGCTCGTCGGCGTCGAAGACCAGCGCCGCATCCTTGGAATAGCGCTGCAGAAGGGCGGCGTCCGCGACCGCGACCAGGGAGCTCATGGCGGCCAACACTGTGGCAAAAGAAAAGGGCCGGTGCGATTACACCGGCCCTTTTCTCGAGTTCTGAGACGTTACTGGCTGCGTCGACGGCGCGGGACGAGCACGCCCGCCAGCGCCGCGCCCAGTCCGCCGAGGAGAAGGAAGCCACCGACGCGGACGCTGGTCAGCGAATCGGTCACGCCCGTGCTCGGGGTGGTGATGGCCTGGACGCCGCCGCCGCCACCGCTGGTGGTGGTCACGGGCTCGTCGCCGCACTTGCTCGAGAGGCCGGCGTTGTTGGCGTCGCCGCTGTACTTGGCGATCCACTGGTAGGTGCCGGCGGTGGTCAGGTGCGCGGCACCGCTCATCGCCTTGGCGGCCGACAGGGTCGCGGTGGACGTCGACCCGGTCACCGCGTTCGTGCCGGCGTTACAGTCGGCAACGCTCGGGTACAGGGTGAAGGTGACGGTGCCGGTCGGGTTGCTGCCGCCCGAGACCGTGGCCGAGTCAGTGACATTGATCGGCACGACGCCGCCCGCGCCCGCAGTGGTGGCGATGCTCGGCGCCGCCTTGGAAATGGTCACAGGTTCCAAGTCGCAGGTGCTGGTCGTGTCGGTATACGGAGAGCCGGCAGCCGGCCTGTAGGTCGCCCACCAGTGGTACGTGCCGACGGCGGTGGTCGTGAACGAGCCGGTCTCGACGGCCTTGCTCTTGCCCGGGGCCACGCTGGTCAGCGCGACGGTTGCCGTGTACACGGCCGCTGCACCGTCCCCGTTGCAGGAGGCGTTGCTCGGCGGGAAGAGCTTGAAGAGCACGGTGCCCGCAGGGCTCCCGGCGGTCCCGCTCACGGTCGCAGAGTCATGGATCGTGGTTCCCACGGGACCGCCCGCGGACGCGTCGGTGCTGATGTCGGAGACGCACTGGCTCGGTGGCGACAGCGTGACGCTGTATCCCGCGCTCGGCGGCCCGGACTCCTGGGTGGCGTCGTCGGCACGGTCGATCCGAAGAGACACGGTGCCGGACACCGGGCTGCTACCGGACGCCTTCCAGATGTTGCCGTAGCTGCTGTCGAAGTGCTGGTCCTCGATGCTTGTGGTACCCGGGATCGTGGTGATGACGTCGACGTTCCGATCGGTGGTGACGTTGTGGGCCAGGTCGACGCTGACGGACCAACCCGTGCAGGTTTCCGACCCTGTCACCGACCCGCTGTGGGCCGACGCAGTGATCACCCCTACCGCGCCCCCGAGCAGGATCGCCCCGCCCGCCGCGATCGTCCCGGCAGCGCCAACGCGCAGCCTGCGGCCGATGCTCGTCTTGCGGCCTGAGCTGTGCCGCGCATCCCCTCTTGTCATGTCGGTTCCTCCGGTGCCTTGAGCGGGGCAAATGCCCCAATCGCTTCTCGTCAGACCGGACTGTAACAAACCTCTGACAAGATTGCTACCTTTGGCTCTTACGGAGCGCTAGACGCGTTCACCGACGACGGGCCGCGGTCGTCAGCGGGGGTCTGCCGCATGCGGCGACCGCCTGCGCGGCAGTCGGAAGCCGGGGGCACGACGCCCCCGACTTCCGCCAAGGTCCTGGGTCAGCTGCCCTGGGCGCGCACGCGGCTGGCCCGCGGGCCCTTGTCGCTCTTCTCGACCTCGAAGGTGACGGCCTCGCCGCCAGCCAGGCTGTCGAAGTTCAGCGATGGATCGAGGCCACTGCGATGGAAGAAGTACTCCTCTCCATCCTCGGCGGCGATGAATCCGAAGCCGCGGTCGCTCTGGACCTTCTTGATTGTCCCGTTGGTGGACATATCGTGTCTCCTGCCCTCTCGACTCTTCTCAACGACGCGCGGTCCGTTCAAGAAGGCGAGGACGAAGCACGAGCGACTGCCGACCATGTTGGCCGGACGGGTGCATTGTACGCCGCCCACCCTCCTCTACGGGCCTGAAGCTATTCGGACGAGCCAGTGGCGCCCCGCTCGGCGAGGTAGACGAGAGCGGCCTTGACCCGGCGATGGGTGTCCGGCTGCTCCGAAAGACCGAGCTTGGAGAAGATCGCGTTGATGTGCTTCTCGACTGCCCGGTCGGTGAGCGAGAGGGCGGCGGCGATGCCGGCGTTGTTCCTTCCCTGGGCCATCTGCGAGAGCACCTCGCCCTCCCGCGGCGTCAGCTCACGAAGCGGCGAGTCCCGCGGCGCCGATCGGGCCGCCACCAGCGCCTCGACCACCGCCGGATCGATCACCGAACCACCTCGGGCGACCTCGCGGATCGCGCCCACCAGCTGGTGAACGTCCGAGACGCGCTCCTTGAGCAGGTAGGCGCGGCCGGCGGCGCCGTCCCTGAGCAGGCCGAGCGCGTACTCCGGCTCGGCGTACTGGCTCAACACCACCACACCCACGCGGGGGCGTTCGCGGCGCAGGCGGTCAGCGGCGCGCAGGCCCTCGTCGGTGCCGGTCGGCGGCATGCGGATGTCGGTCACCACGACGTCCGGCTCCGTCTCCGCGATGGCCTGCTCGAGCTGGGGCAGGTCACCGCACACCGCCACCAGCTCGACCTCATCGGACATCCCGAGCAGCTGAGCGAGGCCCTCGCGGAGGAGGTAGTTGTCCTCGGCGAGGACGACGCGAAACGGCACGGCCCGAGGATAGGTGAGCGTGCCGCTCATCTGGGGGCTGCCCCACCCCAACAGTGGGGCTGGCACCCTTGGTGGCACGGGACCCCAGCGCCTATCCTCGTGCTGTGATGCCGATCCGCGTCCTGATCGTCGACGACCAGGAGCCGTTCCGCGCGGTCGCCCGCACAGTGGTCGAGATGACCGACGGCTTCGAGGTGGTCGGGGAGGCGGAGAGCGGCGAGGACTCGGTCACGCGCGCGCATGAGCTCAACCCCGACCTCGTGCTCATGGACGTGAACCTGCCCGGGATCAACGGGCTGGAAGCTACCCGGCAGATCCTCGCCGACCACGCCAACGGCACGCCTGTGGTCGTTCTCGTTCTCTCGACCTACGAGGCCGCGGAGTACGGGCCTCAAGCGGAGGAGGTCGGCGCCGCCGGCTTCATCCCCAAGTCCGAGTTCAGCCCCGAGCGGCTGGCGGACGCGTGGTCGGCGGCCAGCGTCGCCTCGTAGACGGGGAGCGAACCGCGCAGCTCCGTTCCCCTGCCGGGCGCCGAGTCGACCGTCATCGTTCCGCCGAGCGAATCGAGCCGATCGGCGAGGTTCACCAGGCCTGAACCCTTGACGGTCGTGGTCACGTCAAAGCCGCGACCGTCGTCGCTGACGTTGAAGAGCAACGCGCCGTCCTGTTCGCGCAGCTGGACGGTCACCTGGGCGGCCTGCGCGTACTTCTGGACGTTCTGCAGGGCCTCGAGCACGGAGAAATACACGGCCGCTTCGATGTCCTGCGAGTAGCGGCCGACGCCCTCGGCGTCGACGACCACCGGGACGGTCGCCTTGCGCGCCTGCGATTCCAGCGCGGCCGGCAGGCCTTTGTCCGCCAGCAACGGCGGGTAGATGCCGCGGGCCAGGTCGCGCAGGGTCTCGAGGGCTTCGTCGGCATCGCCTTTGAGCTGATCGAGCGTGGCCTTCGCTTTCTCAGGGTCACGTCCCATGAGCATCTCGGCAAGCCCTAGCTTCACCTTGATGGCCACGAGATGCTGCTGCGCGCCGTCATGGAGGTTGCGCTCGAGCCGGCGCCGCTCGTCGTCCTGGGCGGTGACCACGCGCTGTCGCGAGGCGCGCAGCTCGACAAGGCGCGCCTGCAGGTCATCGGTGAGGCCGACGTTCTTGAGGACAAGCCCCGCCTGTCCGGCGAGGTGGGCGAGCAGGTTGTCCTCGACGGGTGTCAGCGCCTCACCCGGCCGCTTGGTGATGCTCAGCGCTCCCAGCAGAGCTCCCTGGTGGCGCACCTCGACGAGGCGATTGGAGGCGCCGAGCGCCGGCAGTGTGCCGTCAACCACTG
>NZ_JAEKNS010000074.1:0-84527 GCF_016464765.1 Candidatus Aeolococcus gillhamiae
GTCGTTGGGTGGGATCACCGTGCCGAAGTACTTGCGGAAGATCTCGGGGTGTTCGCGCAGACCGGTGTCGCAGTCGCAGAAGATGACTCCCTGCTTCTCGAGGTCCTCGCGGATGTTGTGGTAGACGACCTCGGAGTCGTATTGCGCCGACACGCCGGCGAGGAACTTGCGCTCGGCCTCGGGGATGCCGAGGCGATCGAAGGTGTTCTTGATCGACTCGGGGACGTCGTCCCACGAGCGCGCCTGCTCACCGGCAGGCTTGACGTAGTAGTAGATGTCGTCGAAGTCGATTCCGGAGAGGTCCGCGCCCCACGTCGGCATCGGGCGCTTCATCCAGTGGTCGTACGCCTTGAGGCGGAACTTGAGCATCCACTCGGGCTCGCTCTTGTGGTCGGAGATGGCCGCGATCACCTCCGGCGACAGGCCCTTCTCGGTGCGGAAGACGGAGATGTCGACGTCATGGAAGCCGTACTGGTAATCCTTGGTCAGCTCGTGTGCCTGGACGGTCATGCCTGTGCCTCCGCGACCACGCCGGTCAGTGACGTATGGGAGGCGGCCGCCTGAGCGGCGACCGGCCCGATGATCGGTTCGTACCCCTCGCTCTCGATCTGACGCGCCAGCTCCGCGCCACCGGACGTGACGATCCGACCCTGGTGGAGCACGTGCACGCGATCGGGCTTGAGGAACTCGAGGATGCGCGGGTAGTGGGTGATCACCAGCACGCTCATGTCCGGGCCGGCGAGCCGGTTGACGCCGTTGGCCACGGTGCGCAGCGCGTCGACGTCGAGCCCCGAGTCGGTCTCGTCGAGGATCGACAGGCGCGGCCGCAGCATCGCCATCTGGAGTACCTCGGCGCGCTTCTTCTCACCGCCGCTGAAACCGTCGTTGATGTAGCGAGCGCGGAAGCTCTCGTCGATCTTCAGCGCAGCCATCTCCTCGTTGAGGCGGCGGATGAACTCGCGTGCCGGCATCTCCTTGCCCTGGGCGCGAAGCGCCGCGCGCATGAAGTTGACGGTGGTGACGCCGGGGATCGCCGTCGGGTACTGGAAGCAGAGGAAGACACCGAGGCGTGCCCGCGCATCCGCGGGGAGCGCCAGCAAGTCCTCGCCTCCGAAGGTGGCGCTGCCGGAGGTGACCGTGTACTTGGGATGTCCGCTGAGCGTGTACGCGAGCGTGCTCTTGCCGGAGCCGTTGGGGCCCATCAGCGCGTGGATCTCGCCGGCGGGCACGGAGAGGTCGACGCCGCGCAGGATCTCCTTCTCTTCGACGGAGACAGCGAGCCCGCGGACGACGAGGGCGGCGGCGGCGGCGGCGTTCTCAGGCATCAGCTGTCTGTGGGTGGGCGTCGGCGGGGGCCATCGCGGCCAGCAACGACTGGTCGTGGAGAAGCTCGGCGAGCGTGGTCTGGCGCAGCACCGCGTCGATGCTCTCCTTGAGACGTTGCCAGAGACCGCGCGAGGCGCAGTCGCCTTCGCGCGCGCACGCGCCGCTGACGTACTCGGACGAGACGCACTCAACCGGTGACACCTCGCCCTCGACCGAGTGGATGACCTCGAGCACGGAGATCTGCTCAGGTGGCCGGGTCAGGGCATAGCCGCCGTGCACCCCGCGGGTGCTCTCGACGAGGGCGGCGCGACGCAGCTGGGCGGCGAGCTGTTCGAGGTAGGCGAGCGGCAGGTGCTCGACGCGCGCCACCTCGGCGATGCTGAGTGGGCCCTTGCCGTAGGCACGGGCGAACTCGGTCATCATCCGCAGCCCGTAGTGCGCCTTGGAGCTGACCCGCATCGAGAATGAGGTGCTCGAGGCGGCGTCGCGACGGGTCGCGGATGGCTGGGGAAGCTGTGCTGGCGAAATTCCGACCGTCATGGTCAGAATTATACGTCGGAGGCTCAGGCGGTCGGTTCATCCGACATACTCGCGGGCAGGTCCGCCGCCCTGTGAGTACACCGCTGATCGACCTTGCCCCTGCCGCCCCCGCCGCCGCGCCGGTCGACGGGCTGACCGACGGCACCTCGAGGCAGCGACGTGTGCTCATCGCACGAATCACCAGGATCATCTCGATCGTGGTCAGCCTGGCGGCGCTGGCCATCCTGCTCCGGCGCGTCGACCTCCCCGCCGCCCTCCGCATCGCAACAGAAGAACCGTGGCCACCGCTGGTCGCGGCGATCGCCGTCAACGTCGTGGCGACGTGGCTGCGTGCCACTCGATCACAGACCGTCCTCTCGGTTCTCGGCCACCGGGTTCCACCCCGGCGCATGGCGGCCACCCAGCTCGCCGGCCAGGTGCTGAGCTGGGTGAGCCCGGTCGCCGCCGGTGACTTCGTCCGTCCGTACCTGTGGCGCCGGCACGACGGGGTTCCCCTGACGCCAGGGGTTGTGACCGTGCTGTACGAGCGCATCTTCAGCTTCGGCCAGCTCGTGGTCCTCGGGGCGGTCTGTGCCGCGCCATTCGTTGCCGAGGGGCCGGAGCTCGCCGGGGCGGCGGCGGCCGGGCTGGTCCTGCTCGCGCTTCCCTGGCTGATGGTCCGACTGGTTCGCCGCGCGGCTCCCCAGGCCGGCGGCTTCGCGGCCTCACGGGGGTGGCGCGATCGTCTTGTGCATGCCGGGGGTCAGCTCTGGCGGCTCGGCGGGGACGGGCGGTTGACGGTGCGTTTCACGTTACTGACCATCGCGGTGGTGACAGTCAGCGGGTTTCAGATCGCGCTCCTCGCGGACGGGGTCGGAGTGACGCTGCCACTCTGGTTCGCAGCCGCGGCATTCGCGCTCGCGCAGGTCGTTGGGAGTGTCTCGAGCTTGCCGTTCGGCATCGGCCCCGCGGACGCCGTCCTCCTCGCTTTCCTCGTGCACACGGGGGCCTCCGCGGAAGATGCGCTCGCCATCACGCTGCTCACCAGGCTTGCGGTCACTGCCCCGCTGGGACTCGCCGGGGCCGTCGCGTACCTGCGGCTGAGCAGCGGGGGAGCGGCCCGAGCAGCCGCCTCGTGAGCGATCGGCGCCCCGGCCGCGTCGCCGTTGTCGGCGGCGCGGGGTTCATCGGGACCCACGTCGTCGAGCGGCTGGTGCGGGGTGGCTTGACGGTGTTGGTCATCGACGATCTCTCGCACCCCTGCGGGGTCCCGCTCCCCGCGGCGGTGGAGCTGCTAGAGGCCAGCGGCGGTTCGGACGCGGCCAGGGCTGCCTTGGAGCGCTTCCGTCCGCAGGCGCTCGTCCACCTCGCCGCCAAGGGCGGGGTCAACCGGGCCCTGCGACATCCGGCCGGCCACATCCGGGACGTGCTCGCCGAGTCGGTCGGCTGCTTCGCTGCGGCGCAGGCGGCCGGCTGCGCGTCGGTGGTCATCGCCTCCTCCGGTGGTGCCGTGTACGGCGACCCCAGGGTGCTCCCCGCCCCGGAGCGGCTGCGTCCCGCGCCGCGCTCCGCCTACGGAGCGGAGAAGCTCTGCGAGGAGACGTACCTCGCGACCATCGCCCAGCAGGGAGTGCGCACCTTGGCGCTTCGCTACGGCAACGTCTACGGCCCGCGCCAGGACGGCACTGGAGAGGCTGGGGTCGTGGCGATCACGGCCACCCGGCTGCTCGCCGGGCGTTCGGCGGTCATCTACGGCGACGGCCTCCAGACCCGTGACTTCGTGTACGTCGAGGACGTGGCGGACGCCACCGTTGCGGCGGTGAACAGCCGGCGCGGCGGCGCGGTCAACGTCGGCACCGGCAGGGAGACCTCGGTGCGAGATATCGTCAACGGACTGGTCGAGCTCACCGGTTCGACCGCGGGCATCGAGAGCCAGCTGTCGCGCCCCGGCGAGGTGCGCCGCGCGGCTCTCGATGCGTCGCGGGCACAGCGGTGGCTAGGCTGGCGGGCACAGACCTCGTTGATGGACGGATTGGCACGCACCGCGGAGTTCTTCGCGTCACGCGCGCCCGCCGTCGCCGCCACCGTTTCCCCGGGAGTCCCCTGAACGTGCGGATCCTCGTCCTCGGCGCCGACGGCTACCTCGGCTGGCCCACGGCGCTGCACCTCTGTGCCAAAGGCCACGACGTGGTCGCTGTCGACAACATGGTGCGGCGGCGCTGGGATCGCCGCTGCGGCACCCACAGCCTGGTGCCGATCGCCTCGATGGAGCGGCGCGTCGATCGCTGGTCGGAGCTGAGCGGTCACCGGATCGACTGGCGGAAGATCGACCTCTGCGACGCCGACGCGGTCACCCAGCTGATCCGCAGCACCGCGCCCGAGGCGGTCGTCCACTTCGCCGAGCAGCGCTCGGCACCGTACTCGATGATCAGCCGCGCCCACGCGGTCGAGACCCAGGTGAACAACGTGGTCGGCACCCTCAACCTGCTCTTCGCGCTGCGCGACCATGCACCGGACTGTCACCTCGTGAAGCTCGGCACCATGGGTGAGTACGGCACCCCCAACATCGACATCGAAGAGGGGTTCATCGACATCACCCACAACGGGCGCACCGACCGGCTCCCGTTCCCCAAGCAGCCGGGATCGATGTACCACCTCAGCAAGGTGCACGACAGCCACAACATCGCCTTCACCTGCCGCATCTGGGGGCTGCGCGCCACCGACCTCAACCAGGGCGTGGTGTACGGCGCCAGCACACCGGAGACCGCGTTGCATCGCGACCTCGCCACCCGCTTCGACTATGACGGCATCTGGGGAACGGTGCTCAACCGCTTCTGCGTGCAGGCGGCGATCGGCCAGCCACTCAGCGTGCACGGCAAGGGCGGCCAGACCCGGGGCTTCCTCGACATCCGCGACACCGTGGCCTGCGTCGAGCTCGCCTGCCTCAACCCACCGGACGCCGCCGAGTTCCGCGTCTTCAACCAGTTCACCGAGCAGTTCAGCATCCTCGACCTTGCCAACCGCGTCCACGACGCCCGCGCCGCCCATGGCCTGAAGACGGAGATCGTCCACCAGCCCAACCCGCGCGTCGAGCTCGAGGGTCACTACTACAACGCCAAGCACCAGCACCTGCTCGACCTCGGCCTGCATCCCCACGCCCTCGCCGAGACCCTCATCGAGGACGTCATCCACACCGTTGAGCGCCATGCCTCGCGGGTCCGCCCGCACACGCTGGTGACCGCGGTCGACTGGCGCAAGGGCGGTGAGGTGTACCGCTCGACCGAGCCAGCCTCCACTGCAGCACTCGAAATCGAGGATGCCGTCGACGATCGGGTAGCCGCGCCAGCGCTCTGAGAGAGTCACTGCAGGCGACTTCATGTCGCCGGAAGTGACACCGCTGAATGGGGGGTGCCCGAGGGGGGAACGAAGTTCCCCCTTCGTTTCGTCACTGCAGGCGGTTCGGCAGCGATCGTCGCATCGTCCAGCGGAAGACGATCAACTCCTTGATGGCCCGCGCTATGGCCCGCGGGCGCGCCCCGGAACGGCGACCGGCACGGCGAGGGTGGTGCGGGACTGCGTGCTGGGCGATGCGGAAGCCCGCGTAGCGGGCCTTGTAGTAGAGCTCGGTGTTGATCAGCGCGCTGCGGGCGTGCAGCTCCATGGAGTCGAGCACCTCGCGGCGCATCACCTTCATGGCGCAGTCGATGTCGCGGTAGGGCAGTCGATACAGCAGCAGCACCAGGGTGTTGAACACCCAGCTCACCACCGAGCGCATGGCCGCATCGTTGCGCTCCTCGCGCCACCCACCCACCAGGTCGGCGTCGGCGAGCAGCGGCAGCAAAAGCGCCAAATCGGCCACCTCGAACTGGCCGTCCGCATCGGTGAAGGCGACGTGGGACAGCCTCGCGGCGCGCAGCCCGTCGCCGACGGTGGCGCCGTAGCCGCTCTTGCGCTCATGGCGCACGATGTGCAGCTCCATGCCCAGCTGCGTGGCCAACTCGGTCGCGGTGGCGCCGCTGCCGTCGGTGCTGCCGTCGTCGACGAGCACCACTTCGAAGCGGTCGGCCAGGGTCGGCAGAGTTGTGGCCAGGTGCGGCAGCAACCAGCGGATGTTCTCGACCTCGTTGTGAGCGGGGAGGACCAGGCTGAGCTCGGGGAGGCGTGCGGTCATGTCATCCCGCCACGATCGCGGTGGTCAGCCCCATGATCGAGAGCGTCATGGCCGCGGCCGCGCAGAGCGATGACACGGCCACCATGGTGGCCCGGGCGCGGGCCAGGCGCACGATCGCCCAGACCAGCGCCAGCAGCGGCCCGGCGACGGCCACCAGGAGGTACCGCCCCTGGGGTTGGAAGACGACAAGCAGCGCGTTGCCGATCGAGAACACTCCCGCTCCGAGCGCCGCCAGCGCGTAGGCACTCACAGCGACCCTGCGTGAGGCCTCCCATCGCGCCCAGGATCGCGCAGCCAGCACCATCCCGGCCACGACCAGGCCGGCGACAACCACCGCGAACGCCGCCAGGAGAAGACGCCCGGCCGGCGGCAGCACCACCGGTGAGCCCTGGTAGCGCTCCGGGCTGAAGAGGCCGTGGAGCGACTGGGTGAGGAAGGCGCGCAGCTCGGCGACGGTGCGCAGCTTGTGCGGTGGCACGCCGATCGGCGTGAGCGGCGGCAGCGGGCGATGAAAGGAGACGAGGTTGCGCGCGTACCACCAGCCCGCGATCACCACGATCGGCGCCGTGACGGGCAGCAGGTCGGCCGGTGCGAATAGGTGGCGCCAGCGCCAGACCACGACGGCGGCGAGCACGATGATCACCGGCAGGTCCGTCTCCTTGGCGAGCAGCCCCAGCGCGATGCTGCCGCCGACGGCCAGCAGGAGCCGCCGGGTGGGCGCCGGCGCGAACGCGACGTGCGTGGACACAAGAAGCAGCAACGCCCCGGCAAGCGTCGCCAGGCTGTCGTCGGTGATCGACGCGGAGACGAACTGGAAGCCGGGGAGGAGCGCCAGTGCCGCCCCGGTCCCTGCTGCCAGCCACGGCCGGCTGGGGACCAGCCGCCGCACCGTGAGTGCCACGCACGCCAGCGCGAGCACGCCGAGAACGATGGAGAGGAAGCGCAGCGCCACGGGCGCGGCACCGAGGCGCAGCAGCGCCGCCCCGGCCAGGTAGTAGAGAGGTGGCTGCTGGCGTTCGGTGACCGTGGCGCCGGGCAGCGCGGCGTGGTCGGAGATGAGCCGCGCGTAGTTGAGATGGGCGAGCTCGTCGGCGGAGCTGCCCACCGGAACGCTCAGCGCGTACGTCACCGTGATCACCGCGTACGCGGCTGCGGCCGCAGCGACGAGCAGCGCCGGGGCTCGCCTCACGCTGGGCTGCCGCTAGCGCCGCGGGAACGTTGCGGCCGGCGCCGAGCGGGGCGCGAGGGCCACGCCGACAGCCGTGATGATCCGCTCCGCCGCCTCGCGCATCTCGTCGGCGGACGTATCGCGGCCGAGGCTGAGGCGGATCAGCGCGGTGGCGCGGGGGTCCTCGCCCATGGCCACCATCACGTGCGACGGCTGCGCTGCTCCGCTCGAGCACGCCGAGCCGCTGGAGACCTCGACCCCGGCGACGTCGAGCGCGGCGACCAGCGAGTCCGCCGACGCGCCGTCGACGAGCAGGGCGCTCAGGTTGGGAAGACGAACGGCGGAACGCGCCGCCACCCGGGTGTGCGGCGCACCTTCGAGCACCGCCGTCTCCAGGCCGTCGCGCAGGGCCGCCTGGCGCACCGCCTGCTCGGGGCGCTCGCGCTCGACCAGCTCGGCCGCACAGGCGAAGCCCGCGATGGCGGCAACGTTCTCGGTGCCGCTGCGCCGTCCACGCTCCTGGCCGCCGCCGTCGAGCTGGGCAGTCAGGTGCGTCCCCCAGCGCGCGTACAGCGCGCCGCTGCCCTTGGGTCCGTAGCATTTGTGGGCGGACACGCTGAGCAGGTCGACGTCGAGCGCGGCGAGGTCAATCGGCACCTTGCCCAGCGCCTGCACGGCGTCGCTGTGCACCAGCACCCGCGGGTTGCGCGCACGCGCCAGCCCTGCCGCGACATGCACGTCCTGCACCGCGCCGACCTCGTTGTTGGCGAGCATCAGCGACACCAGCACGGTGTCGTCGCGCACCGCCGCTGCGATCCGTTCCGGGTCGACGCAGCCGTCGGCCTCGCAGGGCACCACGGTGACGCCGGCCTCGCCGCGCTCGCCGAGCTGGGCCACGGTGGTGAGCACCGCCTCGTGCTCGATGGCGCTGACCACGAGGTGGCGGCCCCGCTCCGCGCCCCAGCGCTGCAGCACCCCGCGCACCGCCAAGTTGTCCGCCTCGGTGCCGCCGCTGGTGAAGGTGAGCTCGCGGGGCATGCATCCCAGGACGGTGGCGAGGCGATCACGCGCCCCGTCCACGGCGCTGCGTGCGTTGCGGCCGCGGCCGTGTGGCGACGATGGGTTGCCCCAGTGCTCGACGAGAAACGGAAGCATCGCCTCGACCACCTCGGGTGCCAGCGGGGTGGTGGCCGCGTGGTCGAGATAGATGCGGTGCGGCGCGATCAGCTCATCCCCAGAGAGCCCCAGAGCTCCAGCTTGTTGCGCACCGCCTCGATGACCGCGTTGGTGAACTCGTCGGTGAAGGCGTGGCCACCGAGGTCGGCGGTGCGGGTGCCGGCGCGGACTGTCTCGAAGGTGGCCTCGTAGATGGCCCGCGACACCACCTTGCCCTGCGCGTCGGCCATGAAACCGAGCAATGAGGCCGCGGCGAGGATCATCGCCATCGGGTTGGCGATGTTCTTCCCCTGCAGCGCGGGCGCGGTGCCGTGGGGCGCTTCGGCCATGACCACGTCAGGCTTGGTTGTGTCCTCGGTGAAACCGAGCAGCAGCGACTCGGCCCCCGCGATGCTCCCGAACAGCTGGAGCACGAAGTCGCTGAGGCAGTCACCGTCGCGGTTGAGCGAGGGGATGACCAGCGCGTCACCGCCATGGGTGAGCAGCAGCGCATAGGTCGCGTCGATGAGCTGGGGTTCGTAGGCGACGTCGGGGTAGCGCGCCGCCGCCGCGTCCATCTCCTCCTTGAGCATGCCCTCGTACACCGGTGAGACGGTGTACTTGGGACCGCCGAACACGCGCGCATGGGTGCGCCGCGCCTGCGCGAACGCGAACTCGCTGACCGCGCGGCACGTCGCGCGCGAGATGTGCTCGGTGCGGAAGGCTACCTCGTCGCCGTTCGACTGCTCACGCCACTCCGTGGCGTTGTAGGCGTCGTCGACCGCCATGCGCACCACGCTGATGGGAGCGCTCACGCCACCCATCGAGGGCACGCCGGGGATTCGCCTGCCGGTGCGCAGGATCACCTTGCCGCCGACCCGCTGGCGCAGCACGGCGTTGGGGCTGCGCACGTCGCCCGCCGTCTCGGGCGTGACGGTGGCGGCCTTGATGCCGAAACCGCACTCCACCATGGCGTCGGCCGCTTCGAGCACCACGCCGTTGTCGGTGGCGCGCCTGTTCTCCAGGGAGAGGTCGAAGCGGCGCAGATCGAACTCGATGCCGATGACCTCGGGAGCGATGACGCGCAGCGCCTCGTCGAGCAGCTCCTGGCCGGTCTGGTCCCCTTCGAGGACGGCGATGGTTGCGCTCATCGCGCCACAGCGTAGCCGCGTCCGCCCGCCGGTCGCAGCCCCGTCCCTGCCTATGATCGGCGCGTGCAGAGCCCCGCGCCCACAGCCGCCGAGGAGGAGCGCAGGCCGGCGGCGATCCTGGTCGCATACAGCTGGGACATGGTGCGCGCGTTGCTGGCGCTGCTCGGTGCCCTGGCAGCGTTCGGCGGCCAGGTGACCGTCGGCAGCCGCCTGGTCAGCGTGGGCCTCGGTGAGCAGGTCCTAGCGGCGGTGTCCTCGGCGTCATTCGCGGCGTTGCTCATCATCCTGGCCACGCTGCTGACGCGCCGCCACCGCTGGGTGCGCATCGCCCAGATGGTCACTCTTGGAACGGCGATCGCGATCGGGGCGGTGTCTCTGCTGCTCGCCGCCGTGCTGCCCGGCCAGGGGCTCCAGATCAGCGCGCTCAGCGCAGTCCTGGTGCTGCTTGTCGATGCCGCGGTGATCGTCGCCATGACCGGGCAGCGGGTGATCGCCTGGTACAGCGTCGGTGAAACCCGGATTCCCGCCTACGTCGTCGGCACGATCGCGTTCTGGGCGGCGAGCAGCGCCGCGCTCATCGTCATCCAGGCAATGCGCTGAGGCGCTTCTCAGATCATCGAGAGTAGGTCGCCGACCACGGCGACCAGGGCGTCCCCGTCGAGCGGCTTGGCCATCACCGCGGCGGCACCGAGCTGCTGGGCGCGTTCCTTGGTGCGCACATCGCCGGGCGGGGTGAGGATGATCACACCGGCGCGGGGATGCTCGGGCGCGAAGCGCACCGCCTGGAAATACTCGAGCCCGTCGGTGTCGAGTGTGGTGTCCAGCAGGAGAAGGTCGGGAGGGTCATCCTCCATCGCCTGGCGCAGCTCGCGCATCTCGCGCACCCAGCGCACCCGATGACCGGCCTCGACCAGCCAGCTCACCACCGGAGCGGCGACCGACGCCTGGTCCTCGGCGAGCAGGATCTGCGCGGCGTCACCCATCGGGGCGGATGGTAGCGAGCCGGTTACACTGCTGGTGATGCCGCGCAGCGAGCCCGCCATCCCCGCCGCGTCGGCGCGCTTGCGCCGGCTGCAGGCCCGACTCCCCGAGCTCTCCGTGCCCGCGCTGGTGCGCGTACGCGACGCGCTCGAAGCCCTCCTGGAGAAGGATCGGATCCGCCTGTCCGACGTCAACGCCGTGATCCGCGCCGCCGCCGACTGATGCGCCGCCCGGGTCTGCTGCGGCGGCTGCTCGACCGCGACCACGCGCCGGCGCGCCAGCGGGGACCCATGGGCCGCCTCCCGGCCGCCGAGCGCCCCCACCTCGTCGACGCGCACACGCGAACCTTCTGGAGCAGAGGGGCGATCGCTCCCGCCACCCTCGTGGAGGCCGACGACGCCGCTCCCGAGCTGCCCACGCGGCGAGCAGCCACGCTGGTCGCCGACCACGAACGCGGCGTCGCCGGTTCGTCGCGGCCGCGTGCCAACCCGGCGTTCAGCGAAGCCGTCTTTGTCGAGCTGATGCGCGCGCGCCAGTACCGCCGCGCCTACGCGCTGCTCAGCCCCGAGTGTCAGCAGAGCTGGGGATCGCTGCAGGCGTTCATCGACGCGCAGCGCATCGGAGCGCTGGTGCAGCTGCGCGGCGTGCGTGTCACCGAGGTGCGCCAGCTCGACAACTGGCGCGATCCCGACTCGGGCATGGTCCACGAGCACGCCGCCGAGCTCGACGTGCTGTACGAGATGGGTGACGGCACGCGGAGCGCCAGCGTCCCCCGCACCGTGCACCTTGTCGCCTTCCAGGGCGGGTGGCGGTCCCTGTGTTATCCGACCGCGGGTGCCGGTCGCTAGCTCGCTGTAACAACGTCGAGCTGCGCTGTAAAGACGGGGTGGGGCCGGGTGGCCGTGGGTACAATGCCCCGGATGGAGAACGCAGCGCTTCCGCGCCGCAGCGCAGGCCCGCTCGAGCGCACCGTGCTCGAACTGCGCCGGATCGACCGCCACGCCGTGTGGCGGCGGCCGCGCGTGGGGCGCACCCGGCTTCTGCTGCGCGAGTCCGACGCGCTCGTCGACCTCATCGAGCGCTGTCGCGAGCGCGGTGACCGTCTGCTGCCGACACAGCTCTGGAGCGCGGTGGTGCGCTTCGTCGGCGCGCTCGATCCCGCTCTGCGCGATGAGCTCGGCATCAACCGCGAACCCGGACACGTCGCCGACGTTCTCTTCTCAAGCCAGGGATTGCTGCTCGAGCGCGCCCGCCACGAGCGCATTCCCATGACCGCTCGGATCATCCCCCTCTTCCGCAGCTGACCGCGACCCGCTGTGGCGTGGGACATCGCGGTCGCGGGCACCGTCCACGTCGACGAGATCACCACGCCGGCGGGGCACAGCCCCGAACAGCTTGGGGGCTCCGCCGTGTACTTCGCGCTCGCCGCCGCGCGGTTCGCCATCGTCCACCTCAATGGGATCGTCGGTGGCGACAGGGCCGCAGGCTTTGCAGCGCTTCTCGATGAGGCGGGCGTCCGTCGCGACGGCCTGGTGGTCAGCGACCGCGCCACCTTTGCCTGGCATGCGCGCCACGACTTCGAACACTGGGTCGCTGTCGACACCAGCAGCGACGAGGGCTGCGATCCGGAGTGGCGACCATGCCTTCCCGAGGCGGCGGCCACCGCGCCGGTGCTGTTCCTCGCCAGCCTGCGACCGTCCCTCCAGCGCGAGGTCCTCGAGCAGAGCGGCGCCCGCCTGATCGGGGCGGACTCGATGACCGAGTACACGGGTCCGCAGCGCGATGCCGTCCGTGAGGTCGTGCACGCCTGCGACGTCCTCTTCCTCAACCGGAGCGAGCTGGCCAGCCTCACCGGCGCACCGGTGACCACCTGGCGCCAGGAGGCGATCGCCATGTGCGGGGTGGGTCGTCTGCGCGCGGTCGTCGTCAAGGGTGGGCCCACCGGGGCCGCGCTGGTCACCGATGACGGGGTCATCTCCCGGCCGCCGGCTAAGGTCGAGAAGGTGGTCGACCCAACCGGCGCCGGCGATGCCCTCGCCGGCGGGTTTCTCGGCGCCTGCGCTGCCGCCGAGCGCGACGACGCCGACTTCTTCATCACCGCGCTCGACGCCGGCCTGCGCTGCGCTGCGGACGCGATCTCGGAGTTCGGATTGGCCGGGTTACAGCACCCGTAAGGCGTCGCCGGGGTCGCGCTCACGCCGGCTGAGAGCGCGGAGCACCGCAAGCTCTCCGTGGCGCATCTCGGCGATGTCGACGAGAAGCCGGATGGTGGGCTGCATGCCGGTGAGCACCGGCGTGGGCCGGCCGATGCTGACCCACAGGTCATCGGTGTGGACGGTCAGCTCGAGGACACGGCTCAGCAGGCACTCGTCGAGTGGCAGGACGCGGTTGCCGATCATCTCGACGAGTCGATCGTCGGGCTCGGTGGTGAGCGCGTGGTGCAGCTCGGCCAGGGAGCCGTCGAACGACTCGATGACGTCACGACAGCCGGCCCTGGCCCCCTCGGCCGCGCGTTTGCGGACGCACGCGTTGAGCGGCGAGGCGACGTCGGAGAGGCCCTCCATGGCGGCGTAGTACGACACCGCCGACATCGGCTCCTCGGTCTTGGACACGGGGTTGCGGAGGTACGTCTGCACGGTGATGACCGCGCGGGCGAGGTGCGCGGCCAGCTCTCCGATGGTCATCTCCGCCAGCGCCGAGGGCGCGTCCCACCGCGCCTCGACGTCGGCGTGGACGAGCGCGGTGCGCGCCTCGGCGGCAGCCGCCAGGAATGTCAGCCGGGTCTCGTGCATCACTGGCCTCCGATCAAGCCGGGAAAGATGGTGGTGAGCACCAGCACTGTGGTGAGCAGGATCAGAACCGTGGCCAGCGCGACCGCGATGACGTTGTAGGCGACACCGTTGCGCCGCGCGCCCAGCAGCCGTCTGTCGTTGGCGAGCAGGATGATGAAGACGAGCAGGACGGGGAGCAGGATGCCGTCGAGCGTCTGCGTGCCGATGGCGACTCCCGCGATCGGCACCCCGGGGATCAGCATGATCCCGGCGCCGATGGCGAGGATGCCGATGAAGAGCGTGAAGAACAGCGGCGCCTCGGCGAAGCTGCTCTGCACGCTGCGTTCAGCGCCGAAGGCTTCGCAGATCACGAACGCGGTGCTCAGCGGCAGCACCGCGGCGGCTAGCAGGGACGCCCCCACCAGGCCGACGGCGAAGAGCTGCGTCGCATGCACACCGGCGAGCGGTGCCAGCGCGGACGCCGCCTGCTGCGCGGACGACACGCCGACCCCGCCGAGCCCATGCGGGTACGCCGCCGACGGACCGAACAGCGTTGCCGAGGTGGTGATGACGATGAACATGGCCACGATGACCGCGAAGATGGAGCCGCTGATGACGTCGGCGCGCACCATGCGGAGGTGCTTCTCGCCGGTCCCCTTGTCGACGATCGAGGACTGCAGGAAGAGCTGCATGTACGGTGTGATCGAGGTGCCGATCAGCGCGATGACGTCCACGAGGTACGACGCCGACGGTACCGATGCGGGGTGGCTGAGGTCCGGCACCACCGCGCTGCGGGCGATCTCTCCCCAGTGGGGGCCGACGGTGACCGCGGCGATGATGTACGAGATGAAGGTGAGCCCCAGCGCCAGGAAGATGCGCTCGACGATTCGCCTGTTGCCACGCATCACCACGACGCCGATCAGCACCGCCGAGCCGATCACCGCCACCGGCAGCGGAACCCCGAGCAGGCCCAGCCCTCCGGCGACACCGGCGAACTCCGCCAGCGTGGTGCCCCCGTTGGCGATGAGCACCACCACGGACGCAAAGAGGGTCCAGCGCACGCCGAAGCGTTCGCGGATCAGATCCATCAAGCCCTTGCCGGTGACCGCGGCGAGGCGCGCCACCATCTCCTGGGTGATGATCAGAGCGACGAGGATCGGCAGGAATGCCCAGAGCAGGTGGTTGCCGTACTTGGCGCCCGTGTTGCTGTACGTGAACACGCCGCCGGCGTCGTTGCCGGCGTTGGCCACGATGATCCCCGGGCCGATGACCGCGAGGTAGCGCCAGAGCCCGCCAAAACGGCGCGGCTGGGCACGGCGGCGCTCACGCCGCTGGGCGACTGCCTGTGCGGCCCGGCGGCGCAGCGGGCTGGTCTGACGGGCGGTCTTCACGTCCGCTCCGCACGCCCATCACAGCGCCCTCGCCCGCCGCCGCACTCCGGCGGGCATCACCTCGTCCATGGCGTCGTCAATGGTGACGATCCCCTGCATGCGGTCCTCGTCGTCGACCACCGGCACGGCAAGCAGGTTGTACTTGGCGATCACCGCGGCCACGTCCTCGGGGCTGGCGTCGAGCGGCACGGCGACGACGCGCTTGATCATCAGGTCCGCGATCGGGGTGTCCGGCCGGGCCACGATGAGGTCACGCAGCGAGAGCACCCCGAGAAGCTTCTCGTCCTCGTCGACAACGTAGACGTAGTAGATCGACTCCGCGTCGGGCTCGAGCTCGCGCAACCTGTCGATGGTCTGCTGTGCGGTCAGCGTCACCGGAACCGCCACGAACTCGGTGGTCATGAGGCCGCCGGCGGTGTCGTCCTCGTAGCCGAGCAGCTCCTCGACGTCCTCCGCCTCGTCCGCCTCCATCTTGGCGATGAGCTGCTCGCGGCGCTCCTCCGGAAGATCGCCGAGCAGGTCAGCCGCCTCATCAGGGGACATCGCCTCGAGGATGTCGGCGGCACGCTCGTCGTCCAGGCGCGAGAGGATCTGCGCCTGCACCTCTTCGGAGGACTCCTCGACGACGTCGGCGGCCACCTCGTCGTCGAGGGACGCGAAGATGGCGGCGCGGTCACGGCCGCCGAGCTGCTCGACGATCTCGGCGATGTCGGCCGGGTGCATCTTGGCCAGCTTCTGGTGACTGATCTTCAGGCGCACGCTCTGCTCGTCGCTGTGCACCGGGTCGACCGCGTCCCAGGAGATGAGCCGCTGCGGGAAGTCTCGCCCGACGAGGTGCGTGACCCGGCGGCCGGCGCGCTCGACGCCGAGGCGGCGGAGCAGGCCGCGGGCACCGATGTCGACCCCGACGAGCAGCATCTTGCCGTCCTGAGGCTGGAGCTGCAGGTCGTTGACGCGCACCACGCGGCGCCCGTCTGTGTCGACGATCTGCTTGTCGAGCACGTCGCGCGCCAGCCAGATCTCCCCATCGGTGCGAACGTGTGGGCGCAGCGCGGAGGTGGGCACGTCGAGGCTGAGCTCCCCACTCTCGCCGGCTCGGACAGCGCCCCAGTCGATGGTGGCGGGAAGCTGCCTGCTCCGTCCCCTGATGGCCACGGCGCTGACCGACGGGTAGGGCTCACCCATGCGCACGATGAGATCGCGAACCGAGCCCACGGTCCGCTGATCGACGTCGACAACGTCGGCGCGCAGGAAGTCGCTGAGGAAGATCACGGCGAGAGGGATGGTGCCACCTAGAGCGGACGGGAGGGGGATCGGGGACATCTCCTTGCGCTGCAAACAGGCTTCGGCGCCATTGGCGGCCGAGCCGAACGCGTTCGCGTCCGTCTCGGCCTCGGGCGCCTGCAGAACTTGCGCTGCGGAGACGTCCCCGATCCCCCTCGGTCCCACGAAGGCGCCGCACCTCTCGCGGCTGACGGACTGGTCGTTGAGTGTCCTCTCGCTTCGCGAAGGCGGCGCCGGTATGATCGCGGCCAATGCCTCCGCCCAACTTGTCGCGTGATCTCGGAACCCCGATCGATCGCAACATCGCGCTCGAGCTGGTCCGCGTCACCGAGGGTGCGGCGATGTCGGCGGCGCCGTACATGGGCCGCAATCGCAAGAACGACGCCGACGGCGCGGCGGTCGACTCGATGCGGCGCAGCCTCAACTTCGTCGACATGGACGGCGTCGTGGTCATCGGGGAGGGCGAGAAGGACGAGGCCCCGATGCTCTACATCGGCGAGCAGGTGGGCAACGGCAACCCGCCGCGGGTGGACGTGGCGGTGGATCCGATCGACGGCACCCGGCTAGTGGCGCGCGGGCTGCCGGGAGGCATCGCCACCGTGTCGCTCGCCGAGCGCGGCTCGATGTTCTTCACCCACATCCCCTACATGGAGAAGCTCATCGTCGGGCCCAAGGCGGCCAAGGTCATCGACATCACCGATACCGTCAAGAACAACCTCAAGCGCATCGCCAAAGCCGACGACCGCCACATTGCGGACCTCACGGTCGTGGTGTTGGATCGGCCGCGCCACGAGGACCTGCTCGAGGAGATCCGCTCTGCCGGCGCCCGCGTCAAGCTGATCATGGACGGCGACGTCGCCGCCGGGGTGATGGCGGTGATGGAGCACCGCACCGGCATCGACGTGCTCATGGGAATCGGCGGAGCTCCCGAGGCGGTGCTCGCTGCGTGCGCCATCAAATGCATCGGCGGCTCGATGCAGGGAAGGCTGTGGCTGCGCGACAGCGACCGTGCCATGGCCGAGGCCGAGGGGCTGGACGCCGGCCGCGTCCTCGAGCTCGACGACCTCGTCGCCGGCGACAACGTCTTCTTCGCCGCCACCGGCATCACCGACGGCGAGCTTCTCGAGGGGGTCAGGTTCCTCGCCGACGACCGCGCCCGCACCCAGAGCCTGGTGATGCGCAGCTACTCGGGCACGGTCCGCTACATCGACGCCTACCACAGCCTCGCCAAGCTGCGGATGCGCCGCGAGGAGGCCGAGGCGGTTGGCGTGAGCGCGCTGATCTCCAGCAAGGCCGAAGGGGTGGAGGAACTGGCGCCCGGCTGATCGGCCGCGGCGCCGCTCGGACTCGAGGCGCGCTGGCCGACCTGGTTCCCGTGGGACAATCGCGCCACACATGAAGGTGTTTCGCCCGAGCCCCTCGCTGATGCGCTGGTTCACCCCGGGGCTGTACATCAAACGCTGGCTGCTGCTGCTCTTCGTCAGCATCGTGATGATCAGCCTGGCGGTGGGCTATGTGCTCCGCGACATCTACAGCAGCGACGTCCGATTCCCCTCGTGGGTCCAGCAGATCACCCTGCAGTTCCTTCCCCGTGCGGTGCGCGCCGTCCTCTTCGCCGCGGCCGGCATCGGCATCCTCCTGCTCTGCTTCTACAAGCTCGGCCAGTCGCTGCTCGGCCCCTTCCTGCGGGCCGGCAACACCAGCGAGCGGCGCAACCTCATCGAGCACCTTTACGCCCACCGCCAGCTCGCCAAGGGCCCGCGGGTGGTGGCCCTGGGCGGCGGCACTGGGCTGAGCACCCTGCTGCGCGGCATCAAGAAGTACACCGGCAACATCGTCGCGATCGTCACCGTGGCTGACGACGGCGGCTCGAGCGGGCGACTGCGCGAGGAATACCGGGTGCTGCCGCCTGGCGACTTCCGCCAGTGCCTCACCGCCCTGGCGGAGACCGAGCCGTTGATGACCCAGCTGTTCCAGCACCGCTTCACCGGCGAGGGTTCGCTCGGTGGCCACTCCTTCGGCAACCTCTTCATCATGGCCATGGCCGAGATAACCGGCGACTTCGAGCACGCCCTGCGCGAGTCCGGCCGGGTCCTGGCGGTGCGCGGCACCATCGTGCCCAGCACGTTGAAGGATGTCGTGCTGTGTGCCACCTCCGGTGACACGGTGCGAGTCGGCGAGTCGCACGTCCCCCATGGCGTCGGCGAGGACCGCATCGACCGCGTCTTCCTGCAGCCCGACTCGCCACCGATCAATCCCGAGGCCGAGGCGGCCATCCTCGACGCGGAGCTGGTCATCGTGGGCCCCGGCTCGCTTTACACGTCGATCCTTCCCAACCTGCTCGTCGACGGCATGGTCGAGGTGCTGCGCGCCACGCCTGCCATCAAGGTGTACGTCTGCAACGTCGCCAGCCAGCCAGGCGAGACTCAGGGCTACACGGTGAGCGAGCACCTCAGCGCGATCGAGGACCACGTCGGCGGCAATCTCTTCGACTACGTGATCGTCAACAGCAATCTGGCCCCGGCGCTGCCCGCGTCAGCCCAGGCCGCAGGGACGTCGCGCATCCTCTTCGACCGCGACGAGGCATCGCGCAAGCCGGTGCACTACATCCTCGCCGACGTCGTGTCGCCGGCGGTGTCGAGCCACCATGATCCTGAGAAATTGGCTCGGGTGATCATGAAGAGGATATGGCGCTGACGCAGAGCCACAAGCCGTGGGGAGGGGCGGCATCGCTCCGGTCGCTGGTGCTCGCGGTCGCTTCCGGAGCCCCTGGGCTTCGCCCAGTCGGTCTCCGTCGCTGCGAGCAATGCTCCCTCCGCGATGCCGCCCCTCCCCACTCTCGTTGATACCTCGCTGACGAAGCACCTTCGCAGCCCTAGGATCCGCCTCAGTGAGTGAGGATGAGGTTGCGCGCTTGCGCGCCGAGGTGGCCGAGTTGCTTCGGCTGCTCGAGAAGCATCAGTGGAGCGGCTTGACGCCGGTCAAGTCCATCGGAGCGTGTCCGGAGTGCGCCGGGGCGAGGCCACCGGAGGGGACTGGGCACCGCCCGGGCTGCGCTCTGGCGGCGGCGCTCTCCCTGGACTGACGGCGAAACCCAGCGCTCAGTACAGGAGATCGTGCCGGAGGCGGCGATTGAGCGTGTTGGCTGCTCGTTCGCCCCAGCGGTTCCAGGCGCTGTACGCGCGGGGGCGCAGCGGCAGGTCCCAGGTGCCGACGAACTCGGTGATCGTCTCGCTGAACCCTGACTTGAAGCGGTACAGGCCGTACAACGGATGGCGCTCGTTGAGCTGTGACGAGGGCGGTACCGCCACCAGGTCGTAGGTGCGCACACCGCGGGCCCGCAGCCAGCGCATCACCTCCCACTGGAGCAGGTGCGGGGCCATCAGCTCGCTGTGGGCCTTGATCGAACCGCCGTCCTTGTACCAGCTGTGGCTGCCCAGGAAGGTGGCGAAGAGACCGGCGAGCACCTGACCATCCCACGAGGCGAAGAACA
This sequence comes from Candidatus Aeolococcus gillhamiae, assembly GCF_016464765.1. Lineage (NCBI taxonomy): Bacteria > Bacillati > Candidatus Dormiibacterota > Candidatus Dormibacteria > Candidatus Aeolococcales > Candidatus Aeolococcaceae > Candidatus Aeolococcus > Candidatus Aeolococcus gillhamiae. The sequence continues at coordinate 19,411 of NZ_JAEKNS010000074.1, forward strand.
GCTGTGCCTGGCCGCTCGCGGCCTGCAGCTCCCAATAACCGCGGAAGTACTTCTCCGAACGAAGGAAGAACCCGGCACGCTCGCGGGTTGCGCCCATGAGCGAGTACATCGTGGCGATGTTGGCGTCGGTCATCTCCACGGGCGCGACCTCGACGCCCCGGCGTGCGGCCAGCCGGATGTTGTAGCGGGTCTTGGGCTTGAACGAGGCGAGAATCGCGTCCTCGTCGCGCTCGAGGTCGACGATGATGGTGGCGCGACTCATCTGCACGTCGGCGGCTGATTTGCGCAGCCCGGCGCCGCGCCAGGCGCGTTGATCGGCTCGAGACTCCTCGATCTCCGGCTCGACCTTGACCAGGAAGGCGTCACGCATCGGCAGGCGATCGGCCAGAACCTCGACCACAGCACTTGCATCGATCACGCCCGGACCCTTGGGTGCGTACCACAGCTCACCGCACCCGGGAATGGCGCGGCGCAGGAGCAGGACGGCGACCTCAGCGCCGCCGGCAGCGGCGATCCAATAGGTCGGTAGCCACCCCCAGGACCGCTTGAACTCCCCCCACGCCCTGGTCTGAAGAATGTGTCCGCCGTCAGGGTTGGCAACGATCAGCTCGTCCCATCGGCCGATCTCGCTGCGCGTCGCCGCCCTCACCGCTTCACGTCGCGCGTGTCGGACACCGCGCCACCGTAGCACAGCCTCGAGAGGACTCGACGCGAATTGATCGGTTGGCAATAGCCCTTGCGTTTCCTTACACTTCCGCGAGTTTCCCCGCCGACCATCCTGGAGAATGACGATGGCCAATGTTGTGACCCGTGACGTCCTTGCTGAGAAGCTTGCCCAACGTGCCGAAATCACCATGAGCGCTGCGCGCGATGAGGTCCGCTGGTTCTTCGACACTATTTCCGGCGCGCTGGAAAAGGGCGACGAGGTGCGCATTCACGGCTTCGGATCCTTCAAGACCGCGCAGCGCGCTGCGCGCATGGGCCGCAACCCGCGCACCGGTGAGGCGGTCAGCGTGCCGGCCCGCCGAGTGGTCCGATTTGCAGCCAGCACAACTCTCAGCAGTGCGCTGAAGAACGCACGTGGCGCCAAGCGAGGCAGTCGCTGACCGAGTAGTCCTGCAGGGGCCCCGGTGACGAGCCGGGGTCCCTGGGCGGCGTTTGGATGCGCGCCGTAGCTCGGCCGGTCCGCGTCGCGTCCCTCGTCCTGGTGAGCGGCATCGCGCTGGCCGCCGTCGGCACCGGCGGCGTGCTTGCGGCGACGCGGGTGCAGGCGCAAATCCCTGCGCTGACACCAGAAGTCGTTTCGACCGCGTCCTTGGCCGCCGGCCCGAACACGTCCGTGCCGATCGACCCACCGCAACAGGGGAGCCTTGTCCTTGCCGCGGTCTTCGACAAGAGCGTGACGCAACTCGTGTCTGCAGATGCGCAGACGGTGCGGCCGATCGCCTCGGTCGCCAAGACCATGACCGCGCTGGCCATTCTCGACGCGCATCCGCTCCCGGCAGACCAGGCGGGACCGTCGCTGACTGTCACCCAGCAGGACGTCAGCGACTATGTCTCGATCAGGGCCAGCGACGGGTCATTTGCCCCGGTGACGCTCGGCGAGCGCCTCAGCGAGCGTGACCTGCTCATCGGCCTCATGCTCCCGTCGGCGAACAATTTTGCCCTGACCGCGGCGCGATGGATCGACGGCAGCGTCGCCGCCTTCGTGCAGCGCCTCAATCGCCGCGCCGTCGCGCTCGGCATGCTCCACACGCACTTCGCCGACCCCGACGGCCTCGACGTGCGCACCGCCTCGACGGCCGCCGACCTCGTCCTGCTCGGTGAGCAGGTGGTCGTGAATGACGCGCTTCTGAGCATCGTCTCCACGAGCAGCGCCAGGCTCCCCGACGGCACCCCGGTGCAGAACCTCAACATCCTGCTCGGGGAGGAGCCGGGCTGGGTGGGCGTCAAGACCGGCTGGACGCCGAACGCAGGAGGCTGCCTGCTCTTCGCCGCCAAGCGCACGTTGGTCGCCGGCGCGCCGCCGCTCATCATGGTCGGGGCCGTTCTCGACCAGGCCCCGAACGGCAACGTCGACCTTGTCAACCCCGAGCTTGGTGGTGCTTTCGACGTCGCCCGCACCACGGTCGACAACGCGTACAAGGACTTCACCACTGTGCACCTCGGGCCGGGAACGATCCCGGTGCGCGGACGCGTGTCCGGGCCGTGGGGCGGCTACTCGTCACTCCAGCTCGCCGGGCCTGACCGGTACCTGCTGTTGCGCAGCGGCGACACCCTGTCGATGGCCACCTCCGCGACCCCCATCACCGTGCCCGCCGCAGCAGGCACCCGCGCCGGCTCGGTCACCGTGTCGCTCAAGGGTGCCCTGGTCGGCACCTGGACGCTTGCCACGGTCAGCGCGGTCCGTGGCCCGTCACCCTGGTGGAAGCTGCTCTCCGGCTGACCGGGGTTGGGTCACCAGGCCCCGTCGGTGCGCTCCGCAGCGGCCCGCAGCGCGGCCAGCGCCTCGTCGGCATGAGCCGCGAGGTCCTGCGCCATCCGAACCGACTCGAGGCGGTCCCGCGCGGTGATGAGCTCCATCTCGTGCAGGCCGAGGTGGGGCTTGGCCGCGGCCTGGCCCTTGAACGCGGCGAGCGGCTCGCGCCACTTCTGGCGGAGCGCCCGCGGTGATAGCTCACCAGCGCGCACCACCAGGCCGTCGCCGCTCCGATCCCGACCCAGCCGGAATCGGAACGCCACCCGCCCATTCTTGGCACAGCTCTCGCATCGGCCGTACCGCTCATCGGGGATCTCCGGGCGCTTCAGGCAGACGCGGCACATGCCCCGACTCTAGTTCGCATCGCCGCCATTCCGCGTTGACAAAACTACCTTTCCGTCATACCCTCGGCGGGCAATGAACGTCGAGGTGCGTGCCACCGGTTTGCGCGCCATGCGCGATCGGCACCACCTCACCCAGCGCGAGCTGGCGCGCCGCCTCGGGGTCACCCAGAACTACATCCCCGCGCTGGAGGCGGGCACGCGCAACCCCGGCCCCAAGCTGCGCCAGTCGCTGATGCAGCTGTTCCAGTGCGACTTCGAGGATCTCTTCGTGGTGGTGATGGTCAACCCGCTCACCAAGCGTGAGCAGGTGCTCCGCCCCGAGCGCACGTCGGAGGCGAGCTGACCGGGCGCGGACCACGCGCTCCCTACAATCGCGGCGATGGCAAGCGATCGCCTTCTCCTCGAGGGCCTGCAGTTCTTCGGGCACCACGGTGACGTGGAGGCGGAGCGGGCGCTCGGGGGACGCGTCGACGTCGATGTCGAGATTCGCAGTGACCTTCGCCCCGCCGGCCGCAGCGACCAGCTCCACGACGCCGTCGACTACGTGCGCTGCTACGAAGCCGTCCGCCATGTCGTCGAGACGCGCCAGCACAACCTGCTCGAGACCGTCGCCGAGGAGGTCGCCGCCGCGCTGCTCACCGATGACCGCATCCAGTCGGTGGTGGTGCGTGTCGCCAAGCAGCCTCCGCTGGCGGGCATCTTCAACCGATTCGCCGTGGTCATCGAACGCGACCGGAACAGCGGGTAGCCATGAGCGCGGTGATCATCGACGGCAGGGCTGTGGCCGCGGCAGTCCGCGAGGAGGTCGGCGCTCGCGCTCGTGAGCTGACCGAATCGGGGATCCGCCCGGGGCTCGGGGTGGTGCTCTGCGGGGAGAACCCAGCCTCGCAGATCTACGTCCGCAACAAGGGAAAGGCCGCAGAGGAGCTGGGCTTGCGAGTCGACCAGCAGACGCCCCCCGGCGACAGCTCGACCGCCGACATCGTCAGCGTTGTGCAACGGATGAACGACGACGACGGCATCGACGGAATCCTGGTGCAGCTGCCACTCCCCTCGCAGATCGACCCCGACGCGGTGCTCGACGTGCTCCGCCCCGACAAGGACGCGGACGGGTTGCACCCGCTCAATATGGGGCTGCTCGCCCAGGGCGCAAAGCCGCCGGTGGTGGCATGCACGCCGGCGGGTTGCATGGAGATGTTGCGTCGCTACGACGTGCCGCTGCGCGGCAGCCGCGCGGTGGTGGTGGGACGCAGCGCGCTGGTCGGTCGGCCCATGGCCATGCTCCTGGTCAACGCGGATTGCACGGTCACCATGTGCCACTCCCGCACCGTCGATCTGCCCGCCGCGTGTCGGGAGGCCGACATCCTCATCGCCGCCATCGGACGAGCAGGCATGATCACCGCCGATTACGTCAAGCCGGGCGCGTGCGTCGTCGACGTCGGCACCTCGCGCGTCGACGGCAAGCTGCGCGGTGACGTCGACCGTGAGTCGGTCGAGCCGGTGGCCGGCTGGCTCACGCCCGTACCCGGCGGTGTCGGTCCCATGACCATCGCCATGCTCATGCACAACACCGTCGCGCTGTGTGCGGCGCGGCGCGGCGCCGGCGTTCCCGCATCGCCGCGCTGACGCTCTCGTGGCCACCCTACGCCTGCGTTGGTCCGAACACGAGGCGCGCAAGCCGTACGCCCGTCCTTTCATGGTCAGCTTCGTGGACGACAGTGGGTCCGACCTCGGCAGCGTCGCGCTCAACGGCTCCGATCTCCTGTACTGGAGCCAGTTCGGCGCCGCCGTCGCCGCTCTGAGCGGCGAGCTGTTCGTGTTTGACAGCGTCGACTCCGCGGCCGATCCGCAGCGTGCCTGGCTGGAGAGACTGGCGCCGCTGCTGCCCGCCGCAGACGCCATCAGCGTCACCCCGCGGTCCACGTTCGACCACGAGCGCGGCCGCGTCTTCGGATTCGTGGTTGCCGGTGACGGCGCCGCTGAGGCGGTGGTGGATGCGCCGACGCTTCTCGAGTACCAGGAGTTCCAGGCAGCGCTGGTGCACCAGACGGGCCGGCTGCTCCGCGTCCCCTCCGTCGAAGCGATCGACGACGGCGCGCCGCGGCGGCGTGCCTGGTTGCAGTGGCTGCGCAGGGTGGTGGTGCGACCGGCGTCGGATGAGGCGATGACCGCGACCTGGCCGTGGCGTTGACTCTCGACTATCCGGGCGCGCTGGAGGCGCTGGAAGCGCTCGAGGGGCGCGGCATGAAGCTCGGCCTCGAACGCATCGAAGCACTGCTTGCCGTACTGGGCAACCCTCACAAGGGACTCCGCGGCGTGCTGGCGGCGGGCACCAACGGCAAGGGTTCGGTGTGCGCGCTGCTCGATTCCATGGCGCGTTGTGCGGGGCTGCGCACGGTGATGCTCACCAAACCGCACCTGCTGTCGTGGACCGAACGCATCGCGGTCGACGGACAACCCATTGCGGAGCAGGGCTTCGCAGACCTCATCGCAACCGTGCTCGACGCCGCCACCGGCATGGTGGGCGCCCACGGCTCGCCGACGGTGTTCGAGGTGGTGACCGCCGCCGGCATCCTCGCCGCGCACACGGTGCAGCCCGACCTGCTCATCTGCGAGGTGGGGCTGGGCGGCAGGCTGGACAGTACCAACGTCCTCGACCTTGGCGTCGCCGTGATCACCGGCATCGCCGTCGACCATGCCGCCGAGCTCGGCCACGACATCGCCGGCATCGCCGCCGAGAAGGCGGCGATCATCAAGCGCGGCAACGACGTGGTCACCGGTGCCGACGCCCTCGCGCTTGACGTCATCCGCACCACCGCGGAACGCAGCGGGGCGCATTCACTGGCGGCGGTGGGCACCGACCTGCCCTGGGACGGCGAAGAGCGCGGACGCGCCGGGATCACCGTCAACATCGGAGAACCGGTGCTGCACCTGTTCAGCCCGCTCATCGGTGGCTTTCAGCGGCGCAACCTGGCGGTCGCCGCGCATACCGCGCGCGTCCTTCGACGACGCGGCACGAGCATTCCCGAGGAGGCGATCCTCGCCGGCGCCGTTGCGGTTCGCTGGCCGGGACGGATGCAGTGGATCGACGGATCGCCGCCGCTGCTCATCGACGGCTGCCACAACACCGAGGCGGTGGCGGCGATGGTGGCCGCCGCGATCCCGCTGTGCGCCGGTCATCACACGGTCGCGGTCTTCGGGGCGATGGCCGACAAGGAGCTCGACGACATGCTCGCAGCACTCCGCCCGCTCACCAAAGACGTCATCTTCACCGCACCCGCCACCGCGCGCGCAGCGCCTGGCGGAGACCTGGCGAGGCGATGGGGCACAGGCGCGCGCGTCGCAGAGAACGTTGCATCAGCGCTAGATATCGCGCGAAGCGCGGCAGGACCCGAAGGCGTCGTAGTGGCCGGAGGCTCGCTCTACGTAGCGGGCGAGGCTCTACAAGCCGTCGGGTCCTTGGGGCGGGGGCGCGGGGGATGAGCGCCGCACGGAATGTGCCGCGAGCGAGGAGATCCACCCGCGAAGCGGGTTAGCTCCTCGCGTCTTCAGCGCGGCTTTGACCGAAGGCGCTCATCCCCCGTGACCTCGCCCCGGGAGGGGCACCTCTTGTTTACGCCACGAGGACAGCGTCAAGCTTGGCCTTGAGCGACTGCTTGGGCTGGTAGCCGACGATGCGCTCCTCGGCCTTGCCACCGCGGAAAACCATGAGCGTGGGAATGCTCATGATCCCGAACATCCCCGGGGTGATCGGGTTGGCGTCGACGTCCACCTTGGCGACCTTGACGCGGCCCTCGTACTCACCGGCGAGCTCCTCGACGATGGGCGCGATCATCTTGCAGGGCGAGCACCACGATGCCCAGAAGTCGACGAGCACGGGCACGTCGGAGTCCAGCACTTCCTGCTTGAAGTTGGTGTCGGTGACCGTGAGGGGGTGGGACATCGATCTCTCCTGGTTTGGCGCCGGGGGACGGGCGCCTTCATTCTGGCAAAGGGTTCGTTCTTGCGGGGTTCAGTCGGTCGCGGCCTTGGCGGGCTTGGTTGATTCGGCCGGCTTCGGGGTCGCTGCGGGGGCCGGTGACTCCTTGGCGGGGGCCGCCGGCTTGGTGGAGTCGGCGGCGGTTTCACTGGCGGGCTTGTCGCTCGACGCCGAGGCTGCTGCCGCCGTCGAGCGGCTGTCCGTCTTGTAGAAGCCACTGCCCTTGAAGAGGATGCCGGCCGGGTAGAAGAGCCGCGTGCCCGCGCCGCCGCAGTCCGGACAGGCCGCCAGCGATGGATCGCTCATGCGCTGTTGCACCTCGAACTCGCCCTGACACGACTGGCAGCGATAACCGTAGATGGGCACTCTGTCTCCTGATGGCTCCACTGAGAAAGCTACCCTACGGCCGGGCGCACCAAACGCGGCGTCAATTCTCCCAGGGACCGTGGCGCATCCGGAGCAGGTGACCCTCGAGACGGTGCGACGGAACCGTGCCGCTGGCGATCCCGCGGGCCTGCTCGGCGCCGTTGACGTTGAGACGGGCGACGCGCCGCTCGGCGCGCAGGAAACGCCGCAGGGCCACGTTGATCAGCTCGCTGCGGCTGAGCGGTGAGCCGCGGGTGTGGGCGTTGAGCGCCTCGAGGATGTCGTCGTCGACGGAGATGGCGATGCGGCGGGACATGCGGCAGATCGTACGCGGCCGGGGGTGGCGGGCATCGCCGTCACTAGAGCGGCGACAGCACCAACCCGGTGGGCACCTTTGGATAGAAGTATGTCGACTTCTGCGGCATCACCTCACCCGCGTCGGCGACGGCGATCATCTCCGCGGTGGTGGCGGGGTTGACCCCGAAGCCCAGCACCGCCTCGCCCGCGGCGACGGCGCGGTCCACCTCGGGCAGTGAGCGCGTGTAGGCGAGCGCGCCCTCGCGGATCGCCGCCCCGTCAGCCCCCGCCGGGCCGAGCACCTGGTCCTGGAGCACCACCACGTCGAGCGCCGCGCACGCGCCCCGTCCCGAGCTGCGCGGCCGGGAGAGCACCGCCGCGCCGTCGCGTGCCCGCACCGCGAAGGCGTGGTGTCCGTCCCGCTGCGCGGCCGCCGCCGCACCGGCTGCGGCCAGGTCATCGCTGGGGGCGACGTCCCAGCCGTCGTCAAGGCGCATCCAGAGATCGTCGAGGCTGAACGCGGCGCCGGCCCTGGACAGCAGCAACCGGTGGGTGGGCAGAAGGCTGATGCCGGGATCGTTCGCGTCGGCCAGGTACACCAGGGCGAACTGCGAGTCGGCGTCCGGTTCGTCGCCGGCCGCGGCCCGCTCGGCGGCGTAGGCGGCCGCGGTCTCGTAGCGGTGATGGCCATCGGCGATGTAGAGCCGGGCCCCGCGCAGCGCCTCCTCGATGGCGTGCACCTGGGGCGGGTCGTTGACGACCCAGAGGAGATGTTTCTCCGACCCGATCTCGCCGTCGATGCGGCCGCCGAGTAGGCCGCGACCGCCGGCCGCGCCGGCAAGGAGCGCGTCCATCTCCGCGGCGCCCTGCCACACGGCGAACACCGGGCTGGTCTGGGTTGAGGTCGCGCGCATCAGCGCGAGGCGGTCCTCCTTGGGGCCGCGCAGGGTGTGCTCGTGGGGGCGGAGATCGCTGTCCTCCCAGGCGGTGGCCCGCACCCGGGCGATGAGCCCGCGCCGGACCCGGTCGGAGCCGTCGGGCGCCGGGAAGCGGTGCTCGGTGACATAGAAGGACGGCTCCGGGTCGCGGACCAGGACGCCGATGCTGAGCCACGCTGCAAGGTGCTCGGCGGCGCGGGTGTAGCGGTCGCTGACACCGGGCTCATCGCCGGGGAGTTGCCGCCCGAAGTCGATCCGCACGATGTTGCGCAGGTCGCGGCCGTACAGCTCCTCGCGCTGGGCGTCGTCGATGACGTCGTACGGGGGAGCCAGGACGCCGCCGAGGTGCACCAGGTCAGGGTTGAAGTGGATGCCGCGGAGCGGCCGAACGTCTGCCATGCCGGCGAGTCTGCGTGAAGAGGCCGCGCCGGCAGCACGAGAGCGATGGTGGGTCGGGCGGCGCCAGCCGTAAGGTCGCAGGGAGTGGTTCCCCCCGCCTCGGTCTCCCTTCCTGAAAGGCAGGTGCTCTCTCGACAGCCAAGCGGCCGCCGACCCAATGATAGAAACGTCGCTCTGGACGATTCCTTGCGCTGCCTGCGCAGCGGCGCGTTTGCTCGCCGGACTATCGGGCGCGACCCGGTACCCCGGCTCGTGATCCGTCGGAGGCGCCGGCCAGCACCAAGTGGGGATCAACGAAATACCGGGTCACCGTGCCGGTCGAGCTGGTCACCAGCATCCCGCGAGCCGCGCCGAGGTCTGCCAACACACCACTGAGCAATATACGGTAATCTTGTAGTGTGACTATAACATCTGAGATCGCCGTCCAGCCTCCGCTGTCCACCGCCGGCGCGCGAATGGTGCTGCGCGCTGAGATCGCGCTGGTCGTGGGGGTGACCGCCTGCTCTGCCGAGGAGTCCAACAACGGCACCTTCAAGCCCATCGACATCGAGGTGATCGCGCAGCGGTGACGCTCACCTACCTGCTGCCCCTGCGTCGCGACCGCGTCGCCGAGGGGGCTGAGGGAGAGCTCGCACGATACCTCGCGGCGCTGACCGCGCACGTCGAGGTGCTCATTGTCGATGGCTCACCACCGGCGATCTTCGCGCGCCACGCGGTGCTGTTCGCGGATCTCGCCACCCATGTCGCACCGCACCCGAGCGACCGCTGCACCAACGGCAAGGCGTGGGCCGTGCTCACCGGGCTACGCCGCGCACGCCACGACACTGTGGTCATCGCCGACGACGACGTGCGCTGGGACGCGCAGACGCTGACCCGCGCCGCCGCCGCTCTCAGCGGATGCGATGTGCTGGTGCCCGCCAACTACTTCGCGCCGATGACCTGGCACGCGGCGTGGGACACGGGACGGATCCTGCTCAACCGCGCCAGCGCGCACGACTGGCCGGGCACGCTGGTGCTGCGCCGCACCGCGCTGTCGGCGACGCCGCGATACGACGGCGACGTCCTCTTCGAGAACTGCGAGCTGGTGCGCACCGTCATCGCGAGCGGCGGGTCTGTCCACATCGCGCCCGACCTCTTGGTGGCCCGCCGGCCACCGACGGTGCGTCACTTCCTCGGCCAGCGGCCCCGCCAGGCGTACGACGACCTCGCCCAGCCATACCGGCTCGCGGCGATGCTCGCCATCATCCCTGCTTCTCTGCTGGGAGGCAGGCGGGCGGTTGCCGCCGCAGCCGTCGTGTCCGTTGTCGCCGCCGAGGCCGGCAGGCGGCGGGCGGGCGGGCGCCGCGTCTTTCCCTGGTACACGTCGCTGTGCGCGCCGGCCTGGCTGTGCGAGCGTGGGCTGCTCTCGTGGGGGGCGCTCTGGTTGCGCGTCAGCCGCCGCGGCGTGCGCTACGGCGACAACCGGCTGCTGCGCGCCGCGACCCCTGTGAAGCGGCTTCGCGCGCGGCGGCGCGGACCGGCGTAGCCCGCCTTTTTTAGAGGCGAACCTGGCGAAGCTGCTCCAGGTTGGCGACCGTGGCGAGGCGCTCGAGGAGCGCGCCGTCGACCGCGTCGTCGATCTCCATGAGCATCACCGCGCGGCCGCGGGGATGGTCGCGACCCAGCTCGATGCGCGCGATGTTGATGTCGTTGCTGGCCAGAAGTGAGGAGACCGCTGCGATGACACCCGGACGATCCTCGTGCTGCACCACCAGGAACGTGCCGGACGGCTGCATGTCGACGCGGAAGTCGTCGATGCGGGTGATCCGCGGTACCCCGTCGAAGTGGGTGCCGGCCACGAGCAGGCGGCGCTCGCCGACCACCTCGACGAACACGGAGTTGGCGTGGTCGACGCTTCGGGTGGTGGTGTGCTCGTCGACGTCGACGCCCATCGAACGCGCCACGGTCTTGGCGTTGATGGCGTTCAGCCGCGTGTCGGTGAAGTGGCCGAGCAGGCCGCGCAGCACCTCGGCGGTCACCAAGGTGGTGTCGACGGCGGCGAGCTCGCCGGCGTAGCTGCAGATCACCCTCTGCACGCCGCCACTGCTGAGCTGCGCCGCGAGCGAGCCCATCTTCCGACCCAGCTCGAGATACGGGCGCAGCCGGGCCAGCTCCTCCGGGTTGACCGCCGGCGCGTTGACCGCGTAGCGCGGTGAACCGCCGCGGAGGTACTCGACAATCTGGTCGGCGACGTCCGCGGCCACGTTCACCTGCGCCTCGGCGGTGCTGGCCCCGAGGTGCGGCGTGACCACGATGCCGTCGACGCCGATCAGCGGGTGTCCCTCGGGCACGGGCTCCTTGGTGAACACGTCGATGGCGGCGCCGGCGATGACCCCGTCGCGCACGGCTTGCGCGAGTGCGGCCTCGTCGATGATCCCGCCGCGCGCCACGTTGATGACCCGAGCGCCCGGACGCATGCGACGCAACTCGGCGGCACCGATGGAGCCGCGAGTGTGCTCGGTGAGCGGGACGTGGACGGTGAGCACGTCGCTCTCGGCGAGCAGCGTCTCCATATCGACCAGCTCCGCGCCGGCCTGCTCAGCGCGCTCGTGGGTCACCAGCGGGTCGTGGGCGAGGATGCGCATGCGCAGCCCCTCGCCGGCGATCCGAGCCACCTCGAAGCCGATCTTGCCGAGGCCGAGAACGCCGAGGGTGCGATCGCGCAGCTCCACGCCCATCAGCTTGGAGCGCTCCCAGCGTCCGCCCCGGAGCGAGGCGTCGGCGGCGGGAATGTTGCGCGCCAGCGCCAGCATCATGGCAATCGCGTGCTCAGCGGCGGCGATGGTGTTGCCCGTGGGGGCGTTGAGGACCAGCACGCCGTGGCGCGTCGCCGCCTCGATGTCGATGTTGTCGACGCCGACCCCGGCGCGCCCGACAACGCGCAGCCGCGTCGCGGCTGCGAACACCTCGGCGGTCACCTTGGTCTCGCTGCGCACCACCAGCGCGTCGTAGCCGGCGATGCGCGCGATCAGCTCAGCGGGATCGAGACCAGTGGCGACGTCGACCTCGGCGGCCGCGCGCAGCCGTTCGACACCATCGGCGGCGATGGGGTCGGCGACGAGGATGCGCAGCACGTCGACCTCCTGCCCTTCGGCAGGCGACTCCTGCGAGAGCGGCGCCTCTGTCTGGATGCTCACCCCACGCCGGCGGGCTGTTCGCTGACCTGGACGCTGCGCACCACCGCCTGGGCGGCGGGCACGGCGAGGCCGACGCGGCTGCGCATCCCGCTCTCCTGCAGGCCCTGCTCGAGGGTGGCGAGGATGCTGTACACGTCCCCCTCATCGATCATCCCGAGGTGGCCGATGCGGAAGATCTTCCCGGCGAGGTCACCCTGGCCGCCGGCGAGCACCAGCCCGTGGCGGGTGCGCAGCGCGGCGAGCAGATCCTTGAGCGCGTCAGGTCCGTCCACCGGGCTGTGCATCGCGGTGACCGTGTTGCTGCGATAGCCCTCTGCGGCAAGGAATTTGAGCCCGAGCGCGTCGACGCCGGCCCGCACCATCTCGCCGACGCGCGCGTGGCGTGCCCACACCCCGTCCATGCTCTCCTCTCGCATGATCGCGAGCCCCTCCTGCATGGCGTAGAGGACGGACACCGCAGGCGTGCTGTACGTCTGCGACTTGTTCTGGAACTTCTGCTCGCGCGCGAAATCGAGATACCAGCGCGGCGTGGTGGTCTTCTCGGCGCGGGCGAAACCGTCGGCGCTGACCGCCAGCATGGTGACCCCGGGAGGAGCCATCCATCCCTTCTGCGAGCCGGTGATGAGCGCATCGATGTGCCATCCGTCGGTCTCCAACGGGATGCAGCCGGCGCCGCTCACCGAGTCGACGGCGAGCAGCTTGCCGCGACCCTTGACCACCGCGGCGAGCGCAGCAAGGTCGTTGGTCACGCCCGTGCTGGTCTCGTTGTGGGTGACGAACACGGTGGTGACGCCGGGGTGCTCGGCAAGGATGCGGTCGACGTCCTCGGGGTCGATCGGTTCACCGGCCTCGACCTTGAGGCGGAGCACGTCGGCGCCGTACGCGGTACCGATGTCGGCCCAGCGGTCGCCGAAGGAACCCATCGAGCAGAACAGCGCCTGCTCGCCGGGGCTGAGCAGGTTGACCACCGCCGCCTCGAGGCCGCCGGTCCCGCTGCAGGGGAAGATGAGCACGTCGTTCTCGGTGCGCAGCGCCCAGCGCAGGCCCTCCTCGACATCGCGCAACAGAGCCGCAAACTCGGGCCCGCGGTGGTTGATCATGGGTCGGCTTGCCGCCCGCACGACGCGCTCAGGAAGAGGGGTGGGGCCGGGGACGCGGAGCTGTTGTGCGAATGCCATGTCTGCTCCCAGCGTGCACGTTGGACGTCTGGCAGCAGTCTACCAAGCGCCCCTCGCCGGACTGCCCGGACGACGGCGCGCGGTTCAGAACAGCTCGTCGTAGACGTGATGCGGACGGGCGAATCGCTGCGCGTGCGCCTCGAGCGCGCGCAGTGCCACGGCGCGACGCCGCCGGCGTTTGGCGTTGCGACGCACCACCACCCGGTCGATGGTGGCGCGGGTGAAGCGCAGGTCGGCGCGCACCATCACCCAGGCGGTGCGCGGCCAGCGCACCACTGCCGCGAACAGCGCGAGCACCAGCGTGTAGCGGACCAGGGTGCCGAACCATCCCGCGGACGCCGGGGCAGCCGCATGGACAGAGAGAGCTGTGGTTGCCGGCGTCACCGGGTGTTCGGGGTGCGCCGTGTTCCACGCCACGATCTGGGCCTTGCGCTGGAGCAGTTGCGGGGCGTACTTCTCGATGCCGTCGCGGATCGACATCGCCAGCACCTGCTGGAAGCCCGGCGTGGCAATCAGCGAGGCTTCGCGGGTGTTGCTCAGGAAAGCCGGTTCCACCGTGACGGTGGGCATCTCCGTGTGGATCCACCAGTTGTCGCGCAGCACCACTCCGTCGTTGACGACGCCGAGCGGCTTGAGGTATGCGCCCATCGCGTCGCTCATCGTCTGCGCGAACGAGAGGTCGGTGTCCTTCGGGTAGAGCACCAGCGAGCCGTTCGGGCCGCCGTCGGTGAAGGAGTTGAAGTGAACGCTGACGAAGACGGCGGCGCCGTTGTTGTTGGCGGTGGCACTGCGCTGCTGGACGTCGAGAGAGCGGTCGTCGGAGCGGGTGAGGATGGCGTTGACGTCGTCCTGCCGGAGCAGAGCGCGGAGCCGCAGCGACACCGCCAGGGTGACGTCCTTCTCCATGAGGCCATTGCTGGGCGCGATCGCACCCGGGTCGAACGGCATGTCCGGCTGGGCCGGGTTGATGGCGCCCCCATGGCCCGGATCGATGACCACCACCAGCGGGGTGGGCGCCGCCGCCTGGGCGTGCGCGGTCGGCGAGGCGGCGATCACCATCGCGCTGGCGAGGACCGGGACGCTGAGCAGGACGTGGAGAAGACGTGTCGCCGGATGGCGCATGGCCGCCCGCAGCATATCGCGCTATTGCCCGTTTGGCCCGTGAGCTAGGCGACTTCACGTCGCCGGAGCTGACACCGCTACTGGGGGGTGCCCGAGGGGGAACGCAGTTCCCCCTTCGCTCTAGCGGACTTCCGCTTGGTAGGGCAGCAGCGCGATGTGGCGGGCGCGGTTGAGCGCGGTCGTGAGGCGGCGCTGGTGGCGCGCGCACGTTCCGGTCATGCGCCTCGGCAGGATCTTGCCCCGGTCACTGAGGTAGCGACGCAGGCGCGCCACCTCCTTGTAGTCGATGACCTCGGCGTGCTCCAGGCAGAAGCTGCAGACCTTACGGCGGCGGCGATCGTAATCAGGCATCTAGAAGGGGATGTCGTCCGGGTCGACGTCGCCGCCGGCGTTGACGCCCAGCGCCGGCGTGCCGGCGGCCGCACCGGCGGTGGCAGGCTGGCCGGCGTCACCGCCGCGGCCCCCCCCCTCGCCGTCCTGGCGGCTGTCGAGGAACTGCACGTCGTTGGCGTTGACCTCGGTCTTGTAGCGCTTGGCGCCGGTGTCCTTGTCATCCCACGAGCGGGTCTGCAGGCGTCCCTCGATGTAGACCATGCGGCCCTTCTGGAGGTACTGACCGCAGAGCTCGGCGAGCTTGCGATTGCCCTGGTTCCAGACCACGATGTCGTGGTAGTCGGTGAACTCGCGGCGCTCGCCGCTGGCGTCCTGCCCATAGCGGTTGGTGGCCAGCGCCAGGTTACAGACGGCGGTGCCGCTGGGGGTGAAGCGAAGCTCAGGGTCGCGGGTCAGGCGGCCGATCAGCATTACGCGGTTGAGCGAGCCGGACATCAGTTCTCCTCCTCAGTGGCGGCGGCCAGCGCGGCAGGCTCGTCGTCGGCTTCATCGTCGTCCTCGTCATCATCATCGTCCGCCTCGGCGGCGACAACTGCCTGACGCGCCGGCGCGGCCTCGGCGCCGGTCCCGGCACCGTCGACCGTCTCCGGCTCGGCATCGTCCTCGGCCCCTTCGCGGACCACCAGCAGGTGACGGAAGACCGTCTCGTGGATGGCCAGGGCGCGCTCCACGTCGCGGACGCGGGCGCCGTCGAGGCGGATGTGCAAGAGCATGTAATGGCCGTCGCGGAGGTGGTCGACCTCGTAGGCGAGGCGGCGCCGCCCCCAGTTGGTGGTGCGCACCACGGTGCCGCCGGCGCCGGTGATCAGCTGCTCGACGGAGTCCCCCGCGGCCTGGAGCCCCTCCTCATCGAGCTCGGGCCGGACGATGTACATGAGTTCGTAGTCGCGCACCATGCGCGCACCTCCTTTCCCGTGGGCTCGCGGCATCCGGACCTGGAGCTGTGCCGAGGTGGCTGGCAGGCAGCGCCGGATGCAGGAAAGCTTCTCTGATCTGTCCCGCGAGGACGCTCGGGAGCATACCAGCAGGGCGCCTTCGGCCGATCCTCAAGTGCAACAGGGTCGCAGCTGCGCTAGCATCGCAAGGGACCGCCCGGCCTGCCAGGGAGCCCGATGTTCAACAAGTTGGGGCGCATGCGCCGCACCCTCTCGCGAGCGGAGTGGATCCGGCTCGGGCTCTGTTACGCGGCCGTGCTCGCGCTCCACGTCGTCGGCTTCGGCGTCCTCCTGCTGCTCAGCGGACCGCGGTACGACGCCAAGGTGTTCGGAGTCGGCATCGGCCTCACCGCGTACGGTTTCGGCCTGCGCCACGCGTTCGACGCCGACCACATCTCGGCGATCGACAACACCACGCGCAAGCTCATCGCGGACGGGAAGCGGCCCGTGGCGGTAGGCTTCTTCTTCTCTCTTGGGCACAGCACCATCGTCGTGGCGCTGACCGCGATCATCGCCGTCGCCGCGGGCGCGGTGGCCACACAGGTGAGCACCTCGGGCAGCGCCCTGCACAGTGTGGGCGGCTTGATCGGCACCGGTGTGAGTGGGTTCTTCCTGTACGCGATCGCCGCCATCAACCTGGTCATCCTGGTCGGCATCGTGCGCATCTTCCGGCAGATGCGCCGCGGCGAGTTCGACGAGCCGACGCTCGAGAAGCGCTTGCTCGAGCGTGGCCTGATGAACCGCCTGCTCGGCCCGATCGCGCGCTCGATCCGGTCGAGCTGGCAGATGTATCCCGTCGGCCTGCTCTTCGGCCTCGGCTTCGACACCGCCACCGAGGTGGGCCTGCTCGCCATCGGCGGCGGTGCCGCGGCGAGCGGGCTGCCGTGGTACGCGATCATGTGCCTGCCGATCCTGTTCACCGCCGGCATGTCGTTGATGGACACGGCGGATGGCGCGTTCATGAACGTCGCCTACGGCTGGGCCTTCTCCAAGCCGGTCCGCAAGGTGTTCTACAACCTCACCATCACCGGCCTGTCGGTCGCTGTGGCCCTGATGGTGGGGACCGTGGAGCTGCTCAGCATCCTCGGCCAGACACTGAACCTGCAGGGCGGTGCCTGGGGCTTCCTTAGCTCCATCAACCTCAACACGGTCGGTTTCATCATCGTCGGCATGTTCGTGATCACCTGGCTCGGCGCGCTTGCCGTGTGGCGCTTCGCCCGAATCGAGGAGCGCTGGGCGCTAACCCCCGCGGCAGCTGAGCCGGAACAGCCGCCCGTGCTCACCCTCCCCGGCGGAATCTCCCTGAGCCTTCCGGTAGACTCCGATCCCGCCGAGCCGCGGTCAGCTAGCTCAGTTGGTTAGAGCGCACGGTTCACATCCGTGAGGTCGAGGGTTCGAATCCCCCGCTGACCACCAATTCGAAGGGGGGACAGGTCCCCCCTTCGGGCACCCCCCTTTCAGCGGTGTCGGCTCCGGCGACGTGAAGTCGCCTGCGCCGACGGATTGCGCAGGGGGAACGGAACTCAGCCCCCTAGCTCCTTGTAGGCGGCCTCGTCGAGCAGCTTGGCGCCGCTGTCATCGACGTTGTTGAGCCGGATCATCCAGCCCTCGCCGTAGGGGTCGGCGTTGACCCGCTCGGGAGCGTCGCTGAGCTGGTCGTTGACGCCGGTGACGGTGCCTCCGATCGGTGCGTAGAGGTCGCTGGCCGCCTTCACCGATTCGATGGTGCCGAACTTGTCGCCCACCTTGAGCGTCGTTCCGACGGCGGGCAGCTCGACGAAGATGACGTCGCCGAGCTCGGACTGGGCGTGGTCGCTGATTCCGATGGTGGCCACGCCGCCCTCGACGTGCACCCACTCATGGCTCTCGGTGAAGCGGTATTCGCTGAGGTCAGGCACTCATCCATCTCCCTTGGGTCGTTTGTAGAAGGGCAGAGGAACCACCTCTGCGTCCGCCTCCGTTCCACGAATGTCGACGGCGATCTCGCCGCCCTTCTTGAAATCGGGATCGACCGTCGCCATGGCCACGGCGGTGCCGACAGTGAAGCCGAACGTGCCGCTGGTAACGGTGCCGATCTCCACCTCGTCCTGGAACACGGCGTGGCCATGGCGGGCGATGCTGCGCGGACCGAGACGCAGGCCGACAAACCGACGCGGTGGCGATTCGCGCAGCGCCCGCAGCGCCTCGCCGCCGATGAACTCGCCCTTGTCGAGCTTCACGGTCCAGCCCAGCCCGCAGCTGTACGGATCGGTGTCCTCGTCCATGTCCTGACCGTACAGGCGCAGCCCCGCCTCCAGGCGCAGCGTGTCGCGCGCGCCCAGGCCGGCCGGCAGCAGGCCGTGTGCCGTTCCGGCCTCGATGATCGCGTCCCAGACCTGGCCGGCGCGGCCGGCATCGATGTAGATCTCGAAGCCGTCCTCGCCGGTGTAGCCGGTGCGCGAGATGCGCTGGACCTGCGCATCCGTGACGCCTGCCAGCGACAGGCCACTGGCGAAGAAGGGGCGCAGCTCGCGCAGGTCGCCTCCTCCGTCGACGCGAGCCAGCGGTTCCAGGATGTCGACGGCTCGGGGTCCCTGCACGGCGATGAGCGCGAGGCGGTCGCTGGCGTCGACGACGTCCGTGCCGGAGTCGGCGTGGCCCTGCATCCAGGCGACGTCTTTCTCGCGCGTCGAGGCATTGACCACGATCACGAAGTGGTTGTCCTCGGCGCCACGCATGACGATGACGTCGTCGATGATGCCCCCCTGCTCGTTGCACATCACCGAGTACAGAAGCTGATTGCTCTCCAGCCTGCTGACGTCGTTGGTCACCAGCCGCTGCACGAAACCCGTGGCACCCGAACCGCGGACGGTGACCTCGCCCATGTGGCTCACGTCGAAGATGCCGGCGCGTTGACGCACCGCCACGTGCTCGTCGCGGATACCGCTGTACTGCAGCGGCATGTCGTACCCGGCGAAATCGACCATCCGTGCCCCGGCGGCCACGTGGCGGTCGTAGAGTGGCGTGCGACGGCCCATCAGGCGTGCGAGTGTAGGGCCCGGCGATGAGCCTGGTAGCCATCCCTCGGGCGGGTACCATCCAGCCGATTCACGACGGGGGAGCCCGATGATCGTCGCCGCCGCAATCGTGGCCGCCCTGCTCATCGCAGCGCTGGCGACGGCGGCCCTTCTGCTCCGCCGCGGCCGGCCGGCGACCCGGGGCACCCTGACGGTCACCGGACTGCACGCACCCGCCAGCGTGGTCCGCGACCGGCTCGGCGTCGCCCACGTGGACGCCGCCTCGATGGAGGACGCCGCGTTCGCGATGGGCGTCGTTCACGCCCAGGAGCGGCTCTGGCAGCTCGACCTCACCCGGCGTGTGGCATCCGGCCGGATCAGCGAGATGGCCGGCCTCGACGGGGTGGCTGCCGACCGCTTCCTCCGCCGCGTCGGACTGCGCCGCGTCGCCAAGGAGGAGGCCGACCTCCTCGACGGCGAGCCCAGGGTGATGCTCGAGGCCTACGCCGCGGGGATCAACACGATCATCGAGGGCGGCCGGCGCCTGCCCATGGAGTTCTCCATGCTGCGCATGCGCCCCGAGCCATGGCGACCGGTGGACAGCATCGCCTGCGCGAAGCTGATCGCCCTCGGTCTCAGCCTCAACTGGGACAGCGAGCTGCAGCGTCTCCGGCTCGTGCAGGAGGTGGGTCCGGAGATCGCGGCCCGCCTCGAGCTGGTGTACCCAGAGACCAACCCGACCATCCTCGCGGCCACCGCAGCCAGCGCCGGCCCCGGCGCCGCCGAATCCCTGCTGGCGCTGTACCAGGAGGCAGCCCGCTGGCTTCCCAGCGCGGTCGGCGCCAGCAACGCATGGGCGGTGGCGCCGCGTCGGACCACCACCGGGCGCGCCCTGCTCTGCAACGATCCCCACCTCGAGCCGACGCTGCCGTCGATCTGGTTCGCTGCGCACGTCCGCGCCGGTGACGACTTCGAGTCCACCGGGGTCACCTTCGCCGGCCAGCCCTTCCCGATCATTGGCCACAACCGCCGCATCGCCTGGGGCTACACCAACTCCATGGCCGACTGCCAGGACCTGGTCGTCGAACAGTTCGACGCCCCGTCGGGCAACCGTTTCCGCACGGAAACAGGCTGGGAGAGCTCGCGCATCGCCCGCGAGGTGATCCGCGTCAAAGATCGCCCCGACGAAGTCGAGGAGGTCGTGATCACCCGGCACGGGCCGGTGGTGGAGCGTTGCGATGACGTCGCCGGCGGGCGCTGGCTCGGGCTCGCCCTGCAATGGACCGCGCTGACCCCCGCGTGCGCGGCAGACAGCGCGCTCAAGCTGCAACGCGCCGCCGACTGGATGAGCTTTCGGAGCGCCTTCGCGTCGCTGGACGCACCCTCACAGAACGCGGTGTATGCGGACGTCGACGGCCACATCGGCTACTTCTGCAATGGACGCATCCCGCTGCGCCGGCGGCGGCCATCGGGTCTGCCCACACCGGGCTGGCAGGGCCGAGTGCTCTGGGAGCGCTTCCTCACCGTCGACGAGGTTCCGCAGGCACTCGATCCGCCCGAGGGTGTGGTGATCACCGCCAACAACCGCATCGTCGGCCCCAGCTTTCCCCACTACATCGCCAGCGACTACATGGCCGGGTACCGCGCCCGCCGCCTCGGGGAGCTGCTCGGGCGTGATCAGATGGACGCCGCGTACATGCGCACCGTGCAGATGGATGTGGTCTCGCCGCCGGCCACCACCGTCGCGCGCCTGCTCGGCGGGGTGAGCTGCACCGTCGAGCTCGCCGAGGCGATGCGCCTGCGGATGGTGGCGTGGGATGGCCGGATGGCTCCCGATCGTGTCGAGCCCACCGTGTACGAAGCGTTCATGCGCCGGCTCGCCGAGCACGCGTTCCGGCCGCTGTGTGGCGACGCCTGGGGCGTCGCCGCAGGGTTCGACGTCACCCATCCGCTGTTCGAGTACCCCGCCAACCTCACCGGCCGGGCCACGCCCATGCTGGTGGAGCGCTGGGAGGCGGGCGACGAGTCGATCTTTGACGGGCTCACCACCTGGAACCAGGTTGCCGCCGACGCGCTCGAGGACGCCGTCGCCGACCTGCGCCGCAGCCTCGGCGGGGTGCGCCGCTGGCGCTGGGGGCGGGTGCACCGGCTTCGCCTGCGCCATCCACTGGCGGTGCGACGCATGCTCCACCCGCTGCTCAACGCACCCGCCATCGTCGTCGGTGGCAGCGTCGACACGGTGATGGCCACCGGCGCGCGCCCCGGCACTGATTTCAGCACGCGACTCTTCGCACCATCGTGGCGCCAGGTGTTCGACGTCGGCGACTGGGAGAACGGCTGCACCGGTGTTCTCTACCCTGGGCAGTCCGGGCACCGCTTCTCGCGCCATCACCACGATCTCTCCAAACGCTGGGCACACAACCAGCAGTTCCCGCTGAGCTGGGGCGAGACCGCCTTTGCCGGGCGGCGCAGGCTGCGCTTGGTGCCTCGCGAGCGTGGTCTCATCGCCACGCAGTCGCGCCTATGATCGCGCGCAGACGTTCGCACGCTGCGCAGGCAGGACTGGTGCGCGGGTGCTGCTTCGGGCTGATCCTGCTGGTGGTGCTGATCGCCGGCAGCATCGTCGTCGGCTCGCGCGCCCTGGCCGCTCCCGACCTCGGCGCGGCGCCGGGTGGGACGGTGCACGGCAGCAGCGAGGCCGTGATCGCCGCGGCGCTGGGCGGCGACGCGGCGACGCAACTGCTCGGCAGCGATCATGCGGTGGTGACGGTCAGCGAGCGTGACCTCACCGTGATCGCCAGCGCCCGCAACCCGTCACCCGACCGCTTTCGCAACCCGCAGGCGCGGATTCGCAACGGCGAGGTGGTGGTGTCGGCCGACACCAGTGTGGGTCCCTTCGGCGTCACCGCCGTGGCCTGGTATCAGCTGCTGTTCAACAACCCCGCGGCGGCCCCACAGGTGACCGCGCAAGCCGACAAGTACGCTGTCGGACAACTGGGCATTCCCGGCTTCATCGGCGACCGGCTCAACCCGCGGGGATCGGCGTCGCTCAACCTCACGGCGCTCTTTGCCTCGAACCCCGCGCTGGAGGCGCTGTCGCGCGCGCTGGACTGCGTGAGTGTGCAACCCGACGGTGTGCACATCGGCTTCCATCGGCGCGGGGTGAGCACGTCCGCAGGGATGTGCGCGCAGACGGTACAGGCTGCGACCGCAGCCTAGAATCGCCGCGTGAACCTGCAGAACATCCTCGACTGGTCTGCACAGCTGGCCGGCTGCGACTCGGTGCCGCTGGACTCGCAGGTGTACGTCGAGGCGACGGCCGACGTGCACCGGGTTCTCTTCGGCGTCGACATCTCCCTGGCTGAGCTTCTCTGGGCGCAGCAGAACGGCTTCGACGCGGTGATCGCCCACCACCCCGCCGGCGACCGTACGCGGACACGCTTCGGTGAGCTGATCCGCAGCCGCCAGGTCGAGCAGATGACCGCTGAAGGGATCAGCCGTGACGCCGCCGAGGCCGCGATCAGTGCGCGGCTCGAGGCGCTCGCCCGGCGCGTCCACATGAGCAACATCAACGCCGTCGTCGACAGCGCACGACTCTTCGGCATGCCGTTCTGCAACGTGCATCTGGCCTGCGACATCATCACGCGCACCGCGATCATCGAGATGCTGCGCCGCCATGAGAGGGAAGGAGCCACCGTGGGCGACTGCATCGAGTGGTTCGACGACTTCGCGGAGTATTCGCACGGCCACGCCCGGCCCGAGGCATGGGTGGGGTCGACCGGCAACGCGCTGGGCCGTTGGACCGTGGCGATCGCGGGCGGCACCAACGGGGGCTTCCCGGTCTTCAGCGAGTACTTCCGCGCCGGGGTCGACACCATCTTTGCGATGCACATCGACGAGGAGGACCTGCAGCGGTTGCGCGCCGCCGCGGACGCCGACGACACCCTGGTGGTCACCGGGCACATGACCAGCGACAGCATCGGCATCAACGTCGTCATCGCCGGGCTCGAGGAGCGCGGCATCGAGATCGTCCGCACAAGCGGGGTAGTCGAAGGGGGAACTGCGTTCCCCCCTCGGACACCCCCCAGCTAAAGATCAGATCAGATGTCCGTCGCCACCAGCACGAAGCTGGCGTGGCTCTGCACCTGCGGATAGTTGCCGAGCGGCGTGCGGTCCCTGGGGTCGGCCACCTCGCCGAACAAGTCGACCGAGCCACGCGCCGCCGCCGCCGCGGCGAAATGCGGGGAGCCGTCGCGGCCGCACCGCTCCAGCGCCTCGGCCAGCCAGAACGTTGCAAAGAGGAATGGACCGCAGGGATCGCTGTTCACATCCGCCTCGGGCACGTGGCGGTCGACGAGCCCGCCGCGATCGAGCGTGGTCGTGATGCCATTGAGGGTTTCGCGAAGGCGCGGGTCGCCGCTGTCGAGAAAGCCAACTGTGGCCGCCTGGGCGAGCGCGGCGTCGGGACCGCCGCCGACGTCGGTCAGTGCCAGCGCGCCGCCGCGGCGCAGCACCGCGGCTCGGATGTCATCGGCAGCCCGCCGCCACCGCTCCGCGCTGCCGGTGACAACGCCGCGATCGGCGAGCTCGGCCGCCTGCACCAGTCCCGCCCAGGCCATCACGCGCGAGTGCGTGTAGTGGCGCGGCGCGCCGCGGATCTCCCAGATGCCGTGGTCGGGCTTCGTCCAGTGTTCTGCCGTCCAGTCGGCGACGCGCACCACACCCGCGCACAGGGTCTGCGGAAGCTGGTCGTGCGCGGCCAGCGCGGCGGCGAACTCGAGCACTTCACCGGCGACGTCGAGCTGCGGTTGCTCTGAGGCGGCATTGCCGATGCGCACCGGGCGCGCGCCGCCGTAGCCGCGCAGGCCATCGAGGGTGCGTTCGGGTGGCGGAGCGGTGCCGTCGACGCGCAGCAGCACTGACGGCGGCAAGGTGCTCGTGGCGGCGCCGATGAAGTCGCCGAGGCCGCCCGCGTCGACGGTCAGTCCGCAGCGCAGCATCGCCAGGCCGGCGAGCGCGGTGTCGCGCAGCCAGCTGTAGCGGTAGTCCCAGGTGCGTGAGCTGCCCGGCCACTGCGGGATCGAGGTGGTCGGCGCCGCCACGATCCCGCCACCACGCTGCCGCAGGCCGGCGAGGACCGCCGCACTGTGCGTGAGCAGCCGCCGGGCAGCCTCGGCTCCGAGAGAGCGCTCGGCGAGCTGGTTCGGTGCGGTCGATCCTGCGCTCACGCGAGCGGCGAACCAGCGCTCCGTCCCGTCCAGTGATGTCCCGCCGTCGTTCGCGCTGTCGCACAGCACCACGGCGCGCTCCGTTGGGTCAGCAGTGAACCGGCACACGGCGACGCCGTCAGCGTCCACCGTCCACGGTGCCGGTGCGTGCACGGCGACGTCGATGCCCCCACCGCGTACGCGCAGCGTCGCACCGTCCACCACAACCTCACCGCTGCCGCGTGCCGCGTCGGGCGCCAGCATCACGCGCACGCCGACGTCGACCGTGCCGGTTGCGCGCATGCTCCGCACCAGGCGCACGTCGCCGTCGCAGGCGAGCGCGTCGTGAACGGTCAGCTCACCGCCGGACGCACGCCACACTGTGCGGAGGATGAGCGTGCCGGGGATGTAGCCGCGCTCGACCACGTTTGCTCCCGGGTGCAGCGGCGCCACCACGAATGCGCCACCGACCTCGTCGTCGAGAATGGAGAGCAGGCACGGCGGCGAGTCGATGCGCGGCCAGCAGAGCCAGGCGACGTTGCCATTCGGGTCGACCAGCGCTGCGGCGCGTCCGTCGGCGAGCAGGGCGTGGTCGCCGATGGGGTGGTGCACGGCGCCGCAGTCTAGGGCAGCGCGGCCCGGTGCCCGGTCAGTCGGGGATGGTGCCGGCGATGCGCGCGATCTTCGATGCCCACAGCGGATCGCTCGCGTAGTCGACGTTCATGCCGCGCAGCGTGGCGCCGTGGTAGAAGGCTCCGCTCGGGGAGAGGTAGTTCTGCGCCACCTTCTGCGCGACGAACTGGATGCAGGCTTCGAAGCTCGCGAAGCTCACCGCGTCGCCGTACGGGTTGGCGTCGTTCGCGCCGTAGCCGAACAGGTTGTGCTTGTCGTGGGCAATGGCGCTGGTGGCCCACGCCGACTCGAGGATGGCGTGGGCCACGAAGTAGCGGGCGCTGACGTGGTACGTGGTCTCCGCGCTCATGAAGCTGGCGCCGAGCCCGGCCAGCGCGCTGCCGCTGAGGAAAGAGTCGAGCTTGGCCGCGGTCTCGCCGGACGGCTTGGTCAGGTCGGTGTCGACGGTGAAGGCCGGCCCAGCGACCGGCGTGAACACCACTCCCGTCTGCCGGGCCGCCGCCTGCGCGGCGGCTGCGGCTGAGGCTGCTGCCCTGGCCTGCGCTGCTGCGGCTGCCTGGGCGGCGGAGAGTTGGTGCTGGGCGGTCGTCACCTGGCTGCTGGCGGCGATCGCGACGGCCTGGAGCTGGTCGTTCTCCACCGCGACCACGGCCTCGGCCGTGGCGGCCTGCTGGGCAGCCACCTGGGCCTGCTGGCGCGCCGTGGTGGCCTCGCTCAGCGCCTGGGCGGCGGCGGCCTGGGCAGCGGCGATGCGCGCCAGCAGGACCTTGCCCGCCTGGTTGACACGGTCGAGCTCAGCGGCCCGCTGGAAGACGTCAGCGATGGTGGAGGAGCCGATGATGTAGGCGAGCGCGCCCTCGCTCCCACCCGACTTGTACACGCTGCGCACGTAGCCGGCCAGCTGAGTCTTGTCGGCGCGCACCTGCTCGTCGAGCCGGGTCACCCGGGCGGTGTCCGCGGTCACCGCGGCGTCGAGGCTGACCACGCGGGCCTGCACCGCGGCCAGCTGGGCCTGGGCGCCGGCGAGCTGCTGCTGGGCGGCGCCCAGGGCGGTGCCGGCCTGGTGAGCCTTCTGCTGAGCCTGCGCCAGGTTCTGCTGGGCGGTGCTCACGCTCGGCGGGCTGGCCGCGCGCGCCGGCAGCGCGATCGCAGTGAGGGCGGTCGCCAGCAGGCCGACGGCGAACGCGCGGCGACGAACGCAAAGGTGCACTCGCTGGACTGTGGGACCGTCGCAACATCGACCTGGCGAATGTCACCGCGCCGTCATCGGACCGTTGCGCGGCGATCAGCACCCTGCTAGGAGGCCTTGCGCTCCAGGAGGGTCTCGCCGACGGTGGCGTCGAAGCTCAACTCCTCGGAGTGGCGCGGGCCGCAGTCGGGGCACTGGATGTGGCCGCCGATGGGCTCGTCCTTGGCATCGAAGTAGACGACTGCAAGGCGCTCCGCGCGGCAACGTGGGCACGTGTCCAAGGTCGTCATGGAGACGACATCATCGCATGAGGGGCGCCGGAGCGCGACTCGCCGGTGGGATGTGACATACCGTGGCCACCAAGGTGCCCGATCCCACGCCCCCACAGCGCCGTGCCATCGACCGCCACCTCGACGAGCTGGACCTCTGGAACCGGCGGCTCAACCTTACGGCGGTGCCCCGGGAAGTCGCCTGGGAGCGCCACGTCGTCGAATCCCTGGCGCTGCTCGACGCGGCCGGGCTGCGCAAGGGTGTCCGCTGCGCCGATCTCGGTTCCGGAGGGGGCATCCCTGGCGTGATCGTCGCCATCGTGCGACCCGACCTGGCGGTGACGCTGATCGAATCGGACCAGCGCAAGGCAGGCTTCCTGGTGCACGTCAGCGGCCTGCTCGGGCTGGGCAACGTCACCGTCGCCGCCCGCCGTGCTGAGGAGATGGGAGCCGACCCGGCACATCGCGGGCGCTACGACGCCGTGCTGTCACGGGCAGCCGCGCCGCCGCCGCTGCTGTGCGTCCTCTCCATGCCCCTGCTGACGACGGGTGGCACACTCTGGGCCCTGGTCGCGGCCGCCGACGCAGCGGCGGCCGTGGGTGTCCTCGAGGGTGACCCGGCGGTGCGCGCCGAGCGGCCCGCGCCGGGCATCTTCGCCGTGCAGAAGATCGGCGACGCCGGCAGCGCCGGGTGAGCGGCGCGGCGGCACCCTCAGATGGGGACTTGCACGACGCCGATGATGTTGCCCTCGGAGTCCTTGAACCACGCTGCGGATCCGCCGCCACCGATGTCCGCGACACCGTCGACGGTCTTCAGCCCTGGGAAGTCGTACTCCTCGAACTCGACTCCGCGCGAGCGTAGCTCCGCCACCACCGCACGGCAATCAGGCACGCGCAGCCCCATCTGGGTGTGGCCACCGCGGTTCGAGTTCGCTGTCGGATAGATGCTGAACTCCGAGTCGCCGACGCTGAAGAACGTCGCACCCTCCACCGCCGCTCGCTGTTGCGCGCCAACCTTCTCCGTGTAGAACCGCGTCGCCCGCTCCATGTCCATCGCCGGTAGGACCGCGTGGGTCGTGGCACCGTCAAGCATCTGCTGTCTCCTCGTCCAAATGGGGGACGATCGTACCGCCGCCGAGTCCCCATCGTGTGACGCTCAGCCGGCCGGGAGGTGCTTGTAGAAGACCGTTGTGTCGCACCAGCGCCCGTCGGGGAAGAGCGCGTAGTCGGGGATCACTCCCACTGTTGTCCAGCCGAGCCGGTCGTACAGGCGGGCGGCGTCGCCGTCGCTGACGGCGTCGAGCACCAGCAGCGTCTTCCCCGTCGCCTGCGCCTCGACCTCGAGGCGCTCCATCAGCAAGCGTCCCACTCCCCTGCCGCGCGCCGAGCGATGCACCAGAAGCTTGGCAACGTCGGCCGTTTTCGACGTCGTCGACGACGGCCGAGAATGCCGCCCGTGCCTGCTCTCGCGAGAACGGCGCCATGTAGCTGACCGATGCTCCGCCGCTCACGCAGTCGAAGAGCACGTCGGCGAGCGCATCGACGCGCCCACGCGCCTCCTGCGCTTCGAGCCTGCGGACCTCGATGCTGCTCACGGTCCGCAATGTAGTCGCGGCACGGCCTCAGCCGAGCTGGCGCCACCTCGAGGCTGATCGTTCCGAGCTCTGTACCGGCTGTGGGGCCCCCTGCACCGGTTCCGCGACGGAACCGACGATGACGACGTGGCCGGAGGCGCGGCGTTGCGGCGGTGACGCGGATCGCGAACGCGTCGGAAGTCATCCTCGGGCGGCATCACACTCCCGCTGCCGGTCGATGGTGGCAGCATGTGGGGTCGAAGTCGACGAATTCGGGAGGCAACCCACCCGTGGATGACAACGCACAGGAATGGACAGCCGTGGACGCGTATCTCGGCGAGCTGGTGCTCGGTCGTGACCTCGTATTGCAGCAGGCACTCGACGACGCCGCGGCCGGCGGCCTCCCACAGATCCAGGTGTCACCGCCGCAGGGCAGGATGCTGTTCCTGCTGGCCAACCTCGCGCGAGCCCGCACCATCCTCGAGGTCGGCACCCTCGGCGGCTACAGCACCATCTGCCTGGCCCGGGCTCTTCCCGCGGACGGCAGGCTGGTCACCCTCGAGGTGGATGCCCACCACGCAGAGGTGGCGCGTGCCAACCTCGCCCGCGCAGGCCTCGACGCGGTTGTGGAGATTCGACTTGGTCGCGCGCTGGACAGCCTGCGCGAGATGGAGGAGGAGAGGCGCGGGTCGTTCGACCTGGTGTTCATCGACGCCGACAAGCAGAACAGCGCGGACTACTTCCGCTGGGGGATCACGCTTGGCCACCCCGGCACCCTGATCATCGTCGACAACGCCGTTCGCCACGGGACGATCATCGACGCGCAGGACAGCAGTCCCGACGTGGTCGGGACGCGGGCTGTGCTCGAGCTCATGGGCGCCGACCCCCGCGTCACCGCGACCGTGATCCAGACGGTGGGGAGCAAGGGGTACGACGGGTTCGCGCTGGCCGTGGTGAACGACCAGCTGTCCCCCAGCTAGTTCATCTCCGTGCCAACCAAGGAAGTGGAAACGAACACGTTCGTGACCCGGGCGCAACGGGAGGTTCCGACGGGCCACGTACGGTGACGCCGTGACTGAGGAACCCGAGGCCGGCGCACCCGTCGACTCCCCGCCGCCCGCGGCCGTCCGCGCCGGCGGCCGCGGCTGGGGCGTCCGCGAGACCAGGCCGCGCCAGCTCGACCCGTGGGACGTGCCGGCGCAGCCGGAACCGCCGACGTTCGCGCCCGGCGCCTATGTCCCGCCAGCGCCGGCGCCGACACAGCCTGCCGCGCTGGTGCACACGCTTTTGCCCACACCCATCCGCATACCGCCGCAGCCGCCGTCGCCATCGCCATCGCCATCGCGGCCCCAGCCCACACCCCCACCGCCGGGGTTCCCGACCAACAAGCAGGTGGCCGCCATCGGCATCGCCGCCGCAGTGGTTGTCGCCGGGATCGGCGTCTCCCTCTTCCGTGGGCATTCCGCCGTGACCCCACCTGTCGTCGCCGCACCACCGGGCGGCGCCGTGGCGGTGGTGCACAGCGGCCCGGCCATGCTCGTCACGGTGTCGCTCACCGGCGGATCGGCAGGTCGCAGCATCGCGCTGCCGGGTAGCCCGACCACCATGGTGACCACTCACGACGGCACCAAGGCCTTCCTTCTTGACACGACGCATGGCGAGGTCATCCCGGTCGACCTGGTGCAGGGCAGGGCGCTGACGCCCATCCCTGTCGGCAAGCTCCCCATCGACGAGGACCTCTCCCCGGACGGCACCACGCTCTACGTCATCGACAACCTCGCCGGGACGCTGATCCCCATCGACACGGCCTCGAACATCCCGCGGCCGGCCCAGCAGGTCGGCCAGGGGCTCGCCTCCTTCACCAAGTCTCCGAGCGGACCCACGGCAGTGATCGCCGCGTACAGCAGCCCCGGTCAGCCGGGCGTCCTCGTCTTCTACAACACCACGACCGGAGCAGCCGCGGGGGTGGTGGTGGGGCGGAACACGCCCACCAACGTCGTCTACACGCCCGAGGGCGCCACGGTGTGGGTGACCGAGGAAGGGGTCGGCAACCAGCCCGGCGTGGTCGTCCCCATCGACGCTCGCACCCACGCGGTGGGGGCGCCCATCGCGGTCGGCCACAGCCCCGCCGGTGCGGCGATGAGCCCTGACGGTCACACGCTGGTCGTCACCAACACAATCGATCGTTCCTTAACGATCGTCGACCTCACCCGCAGGGCCGCCGTGGCCACGGTCGCCGTCGGTGCCGGTCCCACGCGTGTGGAGATCTCGGCCGACGGAACAACTGCATGGGTGGCCAACGTCCTCGACCGCAGCCTGCTGTCGGTCGACCTCCGCTCGCATCGCAGTGGAGCCACCGTTGCGCTGACCACCTCACCGTCGGACCTAACGCTGCCGAAGGCGGGCGGGCGGGCGTGGGTGCTCTTCCAGAGCACCGCCGGAAACGTCCGATTCCTCACCGCGCACAACACGTTCGGCCGCACCCTGCAGATCGGCAACGGACCCAACGTGGTGGTGAATGCTGACTCCACCACCGCATGGGCGATCAACACCCTGTCCGACTCCGTGCAGCGCATCGACGTGAATGGCGAGTCGGTCGGGCCCGCCGTCCACGTCGCGCGCGCGCCCGGCGAGGCGGTCCTGACACCGGACCATCGCACGCTGCTTGTGCTGAGCTTTGGTGACGGAACCCAGCGGGGGTCGCTGACGCCCGTGGACACCCAGACGTTGAAAGCCGGCACGCCTCTCCTCGTCGGTGTGGCGCCCGCCGGGCTGACGCTCGCCCCGGACGGGGGCACCGCGTACATCTACAACCACCAGACCAACTCGCTGACCGTCGTCGACCTTCGGCTGTGGCGTGTGCATGCGGACATCCAACTCCCGTGTAGCCCGACTCAGATTGTCCTCACCCCGGACGGAACCGCGCTGTTCGCCAACTGCAACGCGTCGTCGGCGGTGATCCCTGTGAAGACCAACGACCTCAGCCTCGGCCCTCCGATCCTGGTGGCGCCCAACCCCAGGCTGGTGATGAGCAACCAGGGCAAGGTGGTCATCGTGATGACCAGCGGCGGCCTGCAGGAGATCGATCCGGGCACGAACAAGGTGGTCCTCAGTCACGCCGAGACCGGGAACATCGTGGGCATCGTGGCGACGCCCGACGACAACACGCTGATCGCCATCGAGAACACCGGCGGCGCCGTACTCATGCTTCATACCGCGACGTTGGTGACCGATTCGTCCATCGCGGTGGGCACCCGCCCGGGTGATCTTCAGCTGACGCCGAACGGTTCGCGCGCCTACGTGCTGGACAGCGCCACGCAGAAGCTGTACGTCATCGACGTGCTCGCCGGCAAGCTGGCGGCGAGCATTGACGTGACTCCGAACGCAGAGTCCGTCGTGGTTCCGTCGCACCAGTGAGCATGTCGCGCGGGGGGATTACCGCTGGCACCCTGGGCGGCGTGGCGTGTGCGGCCGTGGTCGCCGTCGCCGGCTGCGGTGGTGACAGCGGCGCTTCCGACCCTGCGTCGCGTTCCGCGGCCGCCAACGGCGTCGCCGCGGCGGTGGTGAACATTGACGGGCACGTCAGCGGCGGCTCGATCGCCGGCACCGGCATGATCATCCGCTCCGACGGTCTCGTGCTCACCAACAACCACGTCGTGGCAGGCACCACTGACCTGGTTGCTCAGGTGGACGGCCAGGGAAAGGTCTATCAGGCCACCGTTCTCGGCGTCGATCCCACCCACGACGTGGCGGTGATCCGTCTGGACGGCGCCAAGGGCCTGCCGACGGTGCCGATGGACACCTCCGGCGTGGTGAACACGGGCGACAGCGTCACCGGGTTGGGCAACGCCGAGGGGCACAACGGCGCCCCCGTCTCCGCGTCAGGCAGTGTCACCACCCTCGACGAGACGCTCATGGTGGCCGGTGACAACGGTCTGCTCCTCGAGACGCTGAATGGACTGATCCAGTTCGATGCGGCCATCCAGCCCGGCGACTCCGGAGGCCCGCTGCTCAACGCCGCCGGCCAGGTCATCGGCATGGACACTGTCGGCTCCAATCCCAATCAGCCTGCCGCTGACGTGGGCCGGTTCGGCGGGGCGATCCCCATCAACACCGTGATGAGCATCGCCGACCAGATCGTCAACCACATCTCCTCGCCGTACATCCAGTCCGGTCACAGCGGAACGCTGGGTGCCGACCTGGCCGACTCCGCAGCCGGCGCGATGGTGAAGAGCGTGGTCGGTGGCGGCGGCGCGGCGACCGCCGGCATGGCCAACGGCGACGTGATCACCGCGGTCGCCGGCGCGCAGGTGCACTCCGCCACAGACGTCGAGAGGATCATGCTCGACCGCCGTCCAGGCGATGCCGTGCCGGTGGCCTGGAGCGATCCTGCCGGCAAGGCCCACCAGGCCACGGTCACGCTGTCGGCGGGACCGCCTGCCTGAACTACCCGCGGAGCTGAGACCCGGCTACCTCTTCGGTGTCGACTCCGTCCTCGACGATCAGCCGCGCCGCCGACGCGTCGCCGGCAAGCGTGCCGGAGAGCTCAGGGGCGCAGCCGCCGTAGCGCGTCGACAACCACCGCGCGCTCATCCCAGGGCACGTTGCCCGCCGCGGTGACGATCGAGCTCTCGTGCCCCTTGCCCGCGAACAGCACGGTGTCGCCGGCCTCGGCGCCCGCGAGCGCATATCGGATCGCCTCGGCGCGGTCAGGGATGACGTGGAGCGTGTCGCCGCGGCGCGCCCCGGCTCGCTCCGCGCCCGCGGCGATCTGCTCGCAGATAGCCACGCGGTCCTCACTGCGCGGATCCTCATCGGTGACCACGACGACGTCGGCGAGGCTGGCCGCGACCTCGCCCATCGCCGGGCGCTTCTCGACGTCGCGCTCGCCCGCTGAGCCGAACACGACCCGGAGGCGGCCGGCGGTGGCGGCGCGCAGCTCGGTGAGCACCTTCTCCAGCGAGTCGGCGGTGTGCGCGTAGTCGATCACCACACTGAACGGCTGGCCGACACCGACGCGCTCCATGCGGCCGTGCACGCGGTCGAGCGCGCTGATGCCGGAGACCGCGGCGTCGAGCGAGGCGCCGCTGCTGCATGCCGCGGCGATCGCCGCCAGCGCGTTGGCGGCGTTGAAACGGCCCGCCAGCTGGAGCTGCAGGTCGGCGCTGCCCCACGGAGTGCGCGCCCGCAGCCGGACGCCCTCCGGGCTCGCCGCGACGTCTTCGGCCACCAGGTCGGCATCCGCGCCAGACACGCTGTAGGTGAGCCGCTGCGCGACCCGCATCGCTGCCAGGCGCGCGTACGCGAAGTCATCGTCGCGGTCGAGCACGGCGACGCCGTCGGGACGGTCTCCCACCATCGCGAGCAGGCGCGCCTTGGCCGCGAAATACCGCTCCCGATCGCCGTGGACGTCGAGGTGCTCCGAGGTGATCCGGGTGTACACGGCGAGGCGGTAGCGCACGTCGTCGACGCGGTGCATCTCCAGGCCGTGCGACGACGTCTCCAGGGCAACGCGAGTGCAGCCGGCATCGCGGAGCTCGGCGAGGCGGCGCTGGGTCTCGACCGCCTCCATGGTCGTGATGCGCGTGGTGTTGGGGGTGATGATGTCGCCGTCGCGGAAGTCGACGGTGGAGACGAGACCGCTGCGCAGCCCGGCGGCCTGCCACGCCGCCCACAACATGGTGGCGGTGGTGGTCTTCCCGTCGGTACCGGTGACCCCGGCGACGGTGAGCGAGCGCGAGGGATCACCGTGAAACGCTGCCGCCAGGGCGCTGAGAGCCCGCCGCGAGTCCTCGACCACCACCACCGGCACGCCGGCAGGGAGCAGCGGCTCGATGAGGTGCTCCGCAACCACGGCCGTGGCGCCCCGCCGCACCGCGTCGCCGGCGTGGCCATGGCCGTCCTCGCGCCGGCCGGGAATGGCGACGAAGAGCGACCCGGGGGCGGCGTCACGGGAATCGTTGGTCACCGCGGCCACCTCTACGTCCGGCGGTTCGCCACCTGCAGCCGAGGCGATCCCAGCGGTGCGGAGCAGGTCGCGCAAGCCAATCACGTGGGCGCAGTCTAGGACGCGTGCCCGGTCCTCAGACCCGAATCACGACTGGATTAGTCAGGTATTGGGTACCATCTGGCCGTGCCCAGCTCTCGTGACCTGCTCGACGACGCCCGGCGCGTCATCCCCGAGGTGACCCCCCAGCAGGTCGCCAGGGAACGCGGCTCGCGCACGGTGATCGACGTTCGCGAGCGCGACGAGTTCGAGGCGGGCTTCATCCCCGGCGCCCAGCACCTCAGCAAAGGCTTCATCGAGGTCCAGATCGAGGATCGCGTCCCGGCCAGGGACACGCCCATCACCCTGTACTGCGCCGGCGGTGTGCGCTCCCTGCTCGCGGCCAAGGCGCTGCACGAGCTTGGCTACAGCGACGTCCGCTCGATGAGCGGCGGCTTCAACGGCTGGAAACAGGCCGGCTTCGACTTCGAGATCCCCCACGTGCTCAGCGCCGACCAGAAACGTCGCTACAGCCGCCACCTGCTCATCCCCGAGATCGGTGAGGAGGGCCAGGCCAAGCTCCTCGACGCCAAGGTCCTGCTCATCGGCGCCGGCGGCCTAGGCAGCCCGGTCGCTCTCTACCTGGCCGCCGCCGGCGTGGGCACGATCGGGCTCGTCGACTTCGACGTCGTCGACGACTCCAACTTGCAGCGCCAGATCATCCACACCCGTGACCGCGTGGGCATGCGCAAGACCGAGTCGGCGCGCATCGCGATCAACGCGCTCAACAGTGACGTGCGCGTCGTCGACCACAACGAGATGCTCAGCGGCGACAACGCTCGCGCGCTCTTCGACCAGTACGACATCATCGTCAACGGCTGCGACAACTTCCCCACTCGGTACCTGGCCAACGACGTGGCCTTGTTTGCACGCAAGCCCCTCGTCGACGGCGGCATCTTCCGCTTCGAGGGCCAGGTCACCACGATCCTGCCCTTCGCGTCCCCGTGCTACCGCTGCCGCTATCCGTCGCCGCCGCCGCCCGAGGAGGCGCCGTCGTGTGCCGAGGCCGGTGTTCTCGGCGTGCTCCCCGGCATCGTCGGCACACTCCAGGCCACCGAGGTGGTGAAGCTCATCGTCGGCATCGGCGACCCGCTGGCCGGTCGCCTGCTCCACATCGACGCTCTCGACATGCGCTTCCGCGAGTTCCGCATCCCGCGCGACCCGGACTGCCCGGTATGTGGCGAGAATCCCACCATCACCGAGCCGATCGACTACGAGGGCTTCTGCATGGTGCCCGCCGGCGTCGCAACCGAGGCTGTCGCCGCCGGCGTCTGAGCGCCGAGACCTCCCGCGCGCCGACCTATGATCTCGCGGCCATGAGCGCCATCGAGATCGTCGACCTCGCACCCTCTGACTTCGAGCACTTCGTGCTCACCGCGCACGGTTTCTGGGGCGAGGCACCGGAGATCGGCATGGAGCAGGTGCACCACGCGCTCCGGCGCGCCATGCTGGCCCGGCTCGACGGCGAGGACATCGGTGCTGCTGCGGTGATCGACTTCCCGCTGACGCTGCCCGGCGGTTCGCGGGTGGCCATGGACGGGGTCACCTGGGTGGGCGTGGCGGCGACCGCGCGCCGGCGCGGCGCCCTGCGGGCGATGATGGATAGATGCCTGCGCAGTGCCCGCGACCGGGACATCCCGGTGCTGGGCCTGGGCGCGTCGGAGAGCTCCATCTACCGTCGCTTCGGCTACGGCGTGGCGAGCCACATCGGCAGCGCGGCGATCGACACCGCGCACGCCGCGCTGCGCATTTCCTTCCACGATCCGGGTCGGCTGCGTTTCGTCCCGTTGCACGACGCCGTCCCCTTGTGGCGCGACATCGAGAGCCGCCAGGTGGATCGCACCGGCGGCATCCTCCGCTCCGCGGACCACTGGCGCGTCGGCATCGCGCGCAACGAGACGCCGGACGGCAAGATCGCGCCGATGACCGTCGTTGCCCATGAGGATGCGGCGGGCGTGCTCGATGGCTTCGCCAACTACCGGGTCGAGCTGCGCTGGGCCGACGGGCTCAGCGACGGCATCGTCCACCTCACCGAGCTGACCGCGCTCAACCTCGACGCGCACCTGGCGCTCTGGCAGCACGTGCTCGAGATGGACCTCATCGAGCACGTGGAGATGTGGCGGTTCTGGCTCGACGATCCCCTCCAGCAGCTGGTCGCCGACCCGCGACGCCTGCGCGTCAGCACTCGCGACGACTTGCACCTTCGCGTGGTCGACGTGGTGGCCCTGCTGTCGGCGCGGCGTTATTCGCGCGAGGACTCGCTGGTCATCGAGGTGCGCGACGACGCGTGCGCCGACGTCGCCGGCCGCTACCGCGTCGAAGGTGGCCTGGATGGCGCGATCGCGGCGCGGACCAATGCCACAGCGGACGTCGTGCTCGACGCCGCCGCGCTCGGGTCGATGCTGCTCGGCGACGTCAGCGCCGCGGCGCTGCAGCGCGCGGACATCGTGCAGGAAGAGCGTGAGGGAGCGGTTCGCCGCGCCAGCGCGATGTTCAGCTGGTCACCGCGCCCCTGGCTGAACCATATGTTCTGAGCCCGGGCCGGACGCCCGGTACCTCCAGAAGCGGGGCAGCAGCGCACACAGCACCGCTGTCCCAGCCACGCACAGAACCCCACCACTGACGACCGACGCGCGTACCCCCGCGAGCGCGCCGACCAGGCCGGACTCGAGGTTGCCCAGCGCCGGCCCCGAGCTGTAGCTGATCATCTCGATGCCGGCGAGGCGGCCCCGCATCGCGTCCGGGATGGTCTGGTTCCACAGGGCCCCGCGGAAGATCCCGCTGACCATGTCGGCAGCCCCGGCGGCCACAAGCGTGATGAACGCCAACCAGAGCGTCGGTGCGAAGCCGAAACCGATGATCGCCACACCCCAGGCGGCCGCCGCCAGCCCGATCGCCACCCCGTGACGGCGGACCGACCGGGTCCAGCCACTGGTGAGACTCGCCAGCAGCGAGCCGACCGCCGGCCCCGTGTACAGCACACCCAGCACCGCCGGTCCGCCGAAGCTCGTGGCGATCTGCGGGAAGAGCGCCAGCGGCATGCCGAAGAACATCGCGTTCATGTCGACGAGATAGGACCCGAGCAGATCCTGGCGGCGCACCGCGTAGCGGACACCCGCGAGCATGCCTTGCACGCTGACCCGTTCGGCACCGGGTGGCGGCGGT
Organism: Candidatus Aeolococcus gillhamiae; assembly: GCF_016464765.1. Lineage (NCBI taxonomy): Bacteria > Bacillati > Candidatus Dormiibacterota > Candidatus Dormibacteria > Candidatus Aeolococcales > Candidatus Aeolococcaceae > Candidatus Aeolococcus > Candidatus Aeolococcus gillhamiae. The sequence goes on from NZ_JAEKNS010000074.1 coordinate 56,096, forward strand.
ACGGCGTTCATGAAGCTGAGCGCTGTGAGGGACGCGATGAAGGTGGCGACGTCCACCCCGAAGGTCACCGGCAAGCCTACCGTGGCGATGAGCACGCCGGCGACAGGAGGCCCGAGCACGTGACCGAGGTTGCCGCGCAGCCCCTCCAGCGCCGACGCGGCAGTCAGCCGGTCCGCGCGGACGATCCGCGGCACCAGGGCGTCGAGTGAGGGCCGCTGCAGTGAGTCCATCGCCGCCGCCAGCGCCACCGCAACGAAGAGGACCCAGAGCTGCGGGTGGGGCAGCGCCGCGTTGACCAGCAACACGCCGGTCGCGACGCAGAGGCCGGCCTCGGTCAGCCGCACCATGCGACGGCGGTCGACGGCGTCGGCGAGCGCGCCCCCGATGAATGACACGAGCAGGATGGGCAGCAGCTCGGTGACGCTCACCAGCCCCACCACCAGCGACGAGCGGGTCAGCGCGTACGCCTGGAACGGGACGGCGACATACGTGATCATGGTGCCGGCGAACGACACCCCCTGGCCGATGAAGAGAAGCCGGAAATCGCGCGACTCGCGCAGTGGCGAGACGTCGACCACCACCGTGCGCAGCGCGCGTCGCGCTCGCGAAGGTGGCGCTGCATCCACCACCGGGTCCGGGGTGGCCCGGGTGCGCGGCTCAGGCCCCCGTTGTTGCGACATCGAGGAAGCTGCCGAGCAGCGCGCTGAAGGCCATCGGTTGCTCGAGGCTGGGGAGGTGAGCGCTGCCCTCGAACTCGTGCAGCTGCGCGTGCGGGATGGCTGCGGCCATGCCCCGCGACTCGTCGAGCGGAACGATTCCGTCGTCGGTGCCGCAGACGACCAGGGCCGGCACGCGGATGTTGCCGAGCATTGGGGTGCTGTCAGGACGTCCGGCGATGGCCTCGATGGCGGCGATGACGCCCGCCGGGCTACAGCGACGGATGCGCCCGCGCACCGGGTCGGCAATGTGCACCTCGCCGCGACAGCGCGGGCAGAGAAGCTTCTCGGTCATGGGCTCGACGACGGCCTCGACGCCGAGGCTGCGCACCTGGTCGGCAACCTCCATTCGCGCTGCTCGGGCGTCGTCGTCGTCGGCAGCGGCCCGTGTCCCGGCCAGGGCCACGGCCCGGACGCGCCGGCTCGCCGCACGCAGCAGCGCGAGCGTCATGTAGCCGCCCATCGACGAACCGCACACCGCAAAGTCGGCGATGCCACGCTCGTCGAGCTCGCCCAGCAGGAGAGCCGCGTAGCCGTCGATGGTCACCCCTCCAGGCGGCGGCGGTGACGTTCCGCATCCCCAGAAATCGGGGCGCAGGCAGCGGTATCGGCCGCTCAGCGCAGCTACCTGGGCGTCCCACATCGAGGCGTCGAGTGGGTACGCGTGGAGCAGCAGCAGGGCCGGTCCCTCGCCGGTGTCGTGGATGGACAGCTCGCTCACCGCGCCGACACTAGCCGACCCGGGGGGCGCGGGTCAGCTGGCCGCTGTAGTCGGCTGGACCGGGAAGTCCTCGAGGCTGGCCTGCTCGATGGTGGTGCGCGCGTGCTTCTCGACGTCGCGCAGCTTGAGGATCTCGCTCGGGGTGATCAGCGTGATGGCGACGCCGGTGCGCCCTGCCCTGGCCGTGCGACCGACCCGGTGGAGGTACTCGTCCGGGGTGGTGGGGACGTCGTAGTTGATGACGTGCGAGATGTCGTCGATGTCGAGCCCGCGCGCCGCGACGTTGGTGGCGATGAGGTGCTTCACGTGGGTGGCGACGAACGCCGCCATGGCTGCGTTGCGCTCCTTCTGGGTGAGGTCGCCGTGAAGGACTCCGACGCTCTGGCCACGCCGCTCCAGCTGCGCCTGGAGCAGGTCGGCGGTGCGCTTGGTCTCCACGAAGATCAGCGACATGACCACGTCGGGCTGGTCGAGGATGCGCATCATCACGTCGACCTTGTCGGCCCACGTGGTCTGCACGTAGAGCTGGCGCACCCCGGCGGTGATCTCGGGGCGGGCGCTGATCGCGATGGTCACGGGGTTGCGCATGTGGCGCAGCGCGAGCCGGCGCACCCACTCGGGCATGGTGGCGCTGAAGAGCATGGTCTGGCGGTCGGTGGGGCACTGCCGGAGGATCTTCTCGACGTCGGGCGCGAAGCCCATGTCGAGCATTCGGTCGGCCTCGTCGAGGACGGCGAAGCGCACCCGCTCGAGGCTCAGCGAGCCGCGCTGGATGTGGTCGGCGAGCCGCCCGGGGGTGGCGACCACGATGTGGGCGCCGGCACGGAGCGCGTCGAGCTGGCGCGCCATCGAATCGCCGCCGTAGATGGCCACCGAGGTGATCTGGTGGCGCTCCGCCAGCACAGTGATCTCCTCGTGCACCTGGACGGCGAGCTCGCGCGTTGGGCAGAGGATCAGCGCCTGCACCGAACCGCGGCGCGGATCGAGTTGTTCGATGATGGGGATGCCGAACGCGGCCGTCTTGCCGCTGCCGGTGTGGGCCTGGCCGATGACGTCCTCACCGCGCAGCGCGGGTGGGATTGCGCCCGCCTGGATGGGCGTGGCCATGGTGAAGCCCATCTCGCCGACGGTGGTCAGCATGGCAGCACTGAGCCCCAGCCGGTCGAAGGGAGCGGACTGTTGAACCGGTTCTGTCGCGGCCTCTTCGTCGACGCCGAACGCGGCGGGACGGGGCCTTGCGACCGGCGGCCTGTGCGACCGCGCGCGAAAAGATGAACGCAAGACAGCAGTGATTGTACCCAAGAACCGCGCGGCGACACCCGCCGTGGCCGCCACCCGAGGGCTTGGGCAGGCCCGGCGAGGTTGCTCCCGTCCGGGCCCTAAGATCGGCGGCGATGGCCGAGGTCCTCTGCACCCTGCCCCTGCCCGCGCCTTTCGAGGAGATGGTTCGCCCGCGGGCGTCGCTCAGCGTTCTCGGACGGATCGCTCCCAGCGCGGAGCTGGCCGAGCGACTGCGCGCACACCCCGTCGACGTGCTCTGCCCGCAGCTGAGGGATCCGATCACCGCCGACCTGCTCGACGCCGGCCTGCCCACGCTTCGCTGCGTGTCGCTGTACGCGGTGGGGTACAACAACGTCGACGTGGACGCCGCGACCCAGCGCCACATCGCGGTGAGCAACACACCCGGGGTCCTCACCGACGCCACCGCCGACTGCACGCTGGCCCTGCTGCTGGCGGCGGCTCGGCGGATCTGCGAGGGCGACGCGGCGGCCCGCGCCGGCGCGTTCCAGGGGTGGGAGCCGGACTACATGCTCGGCATGGAGCTGACCGGCGCGCTCCTCGGGGTGGTTGGTTTCGGGCGCATCGGCCAGGCGGTGGCGCGGCGCGCGCTCGGCTTCGGCCTGCGCATCGCCTACTCCACCGACGTCGAGGTCAGCATCGACGCTGATATCCAGGGGCGCGTCACGGAGCTGCCCATCGCCGAGCTGCTCAGCACCGCCGACGTCATCTCCCTGCACGTCCCGCTCACCGACGCCACGCACCACCTCATCGACGAGCGTGCCCTGCGCTCGATGCGGTCGAGCAGCGTGCTGGTCAACACCTCCCGCGGCCCGGTTGTCGACGAGACCGCGCTCGTGCGCGCGCTGCGCGAGGGATGGATCGCCGCTGCCGGTCTCGACGTGTACGAGAACGAGCCGCAGCTGGCGCCCGGCTTGGTGGAGTGCCGCAACGCCGTGCTCTCGCCGCACCTCGGCAGCGCGACGGTGGCCACGCGCGCGGCGATGGCACGGCTCACCGCGCAGAACTCGCTCGACGCCATCGACGGCCGCGTGCCGACCAACTGCGTGAATCCGAGCGCGTGGGAGGGGGGCGCTCCGCCCGCTGTTTCGTGACGCCACGCGCGATCGAGGATCTGCCGACCACCTTCACACCGCGCGCTGCGGTGCTCGACATCGACGGCACACTCATCGACGACGACCTGGTGCTGCAGCCGCGGACCGCAGCGGCGGTGCGCCACGCCACGGTGCCGATCATCCTCGCCACCGGCAGGATGTACACGTCCGCCCTGCCCTGGGCGCGCGAGCTCCAGGTCAGCCTCCCGCTGGTCTGCTACCAGGGCGCGCTGGTGCGCGCGCTGCCGCGCGGCGACACACCCGGGCAGGTCATCTTCGAGGAGGGCCTCGCGCCTGCGGTCGCGCTGGCCGCGATCGCGATCGCTCGCGAGCACGACTGGCACCGCCAGGCATACGCCAACGACATGCTGTACTGCGAGCAGGACAGGCCCGAGGCGCACCTCTACGCCGCGATCGCCCAGGTGCCCATCCAGTTCGTCGAGGATCTGGACGAAGTGGTCCGTAACGGCAGCACCAAGGTGGTGTGCGTCAGCGAGGACCGCGCCGTGGTCGAAGCCTGCGTGAAGGCGCTCACCGAGGGTCTCGGTGACCGTGCCCGGGTGACCCGGTCGATGAGCAGCTTCATCGAGGTGGTCAGCCCGCGGGTCAACAAGTCGCTGGCCATCGAGCTGGTCTGCTCCACGCTGGGTTTGTCGCTGTCCGAAGCGGTGGCAGTGGGCGACGCGCCCAACGACATCGAGATGCTCAAGGCGGCCGGCTGCGGGGTGGCAGTTCGGGGCGGGCGACCAGAGGTGCTGGCCGCGGCCGACGCCACGTGTGGCGTTCCGGCGGAGGCAGGAGTCGCCGACGTGCTCGAGCATTTCGGGCTGACCGGGACGGCGCTGTCACTCGCGCCTTCGATGCGATGATCGGCACAGCCATGCCCGCGCCGACCGATTCCCACACGCTGCTCCGCCGCGCCGGGCTGCGCTCGACGCCGCAACGGCAGACCGTTCTCGACCTGCTCGGCGACGGCGACCACCGCCACCTCACCGCCGACGACATCTGGCGCGCCGCGGCCTCTCGCCATCCGTCCTTCAACCGCTCCACCGCGTACCGCGTGCTTGAGCAGCTCTGCGACGCGGGCATCGTGCAGCAGACGAGGTTCGGTGACAGCGCCCACTTCGAGATCGCCGGGGCACCCCAGCGGCATTACCATCTGGTGTGCCGCAGCTGCGGGAGCATCGAGAACCTGCCTAGCGACGGTCTCGCCGACATCACCGGCCGTATGGCCCGTCAGCACGGTTTCACCATTCGCAGCGTCGACCTCACCATCGAGGGTGAGTGCCGCAGCTGCCGCCGCGGAGTCAGTCCCCGAGTGTGAAGCCGCGGCCGCGCTTGCGGCCGAGCTCGCCGCGGGCGACGCGCTCGCGGAGCAGCGCCGGCGGTGTCCAGCGCTCCTCGCCGGTCTGGCCGTGACCCTCCTCGAGGATCGCCTCGACGACGTCGAGCCCGACCAGGTCGGCGATGGCGAACGGCCCCATCGGCCAGCCCAGGCCGTCCCGCACCGCCTGGTCGCAGTCGCTGATCGAGACGAAGCCGTTCTCGACGAGCGCGAAGGCCTCCTGCATGGCGATGAAGAGGATGCGGTTGGCGACGAAGCCGAACGTCTCGCGCTCCACCAGCACCGGTGCCTTGCCGATGACGCGGACGAAGCTCATGGCCGCCTGCACGGTGGCGTCGCTGGTGTGCGCGCCGCGCACCACTTCGACGAGCGGCATCACCAACGCCGGGTTCATGAAGTGGATGTTGAGCAGCCTCTCATCGTTGGGCACCAGCGCAGCGAACAGCGAGCTCGGCAGCGTCGAGCTGTTGGTGCCGATGATCGCGTCCGCGGCCGCGTGGCGGCCGATCGCCTCCATCACAGCGCGCTTGGTCTCGCGATCCTCAGCGACGGACTCGATGACGAGGGCGGCGCCCGTCAAAGCCTCAGCAAGATCGTTGGTGGTGGAGACGCGCTGCAGAGCAGCCTCGCACTCGGCGCCGTCGAGCTTGCCCTTCTCAACGCGCTTGCGCAGCAGTCCCGCGCACTGCTGCTGCGCCCCATCAAGCCGCTCGCGGCTGCGGCTGAACAGCCGGACGTCGACGCCATACAGCGCAGCCTGGTGAGCGATCTGCCCACCCATAGCGCCGGCACCGACGACGCACAACGGCCCTACTCCGGTTCCGTCACCCATGGCGGCGCAGTCTAGTTGACGCGGACGTCAATCCTTGTTTGGGAGGGACCTCCCCGCCCCAGGGTTTGGACGATCCCGCGCGTCAGCCTCCGGCGCCCCCGGAGTCGCGGCCGGGTGCCGTCATAGCTTCGGGGTCGAGCAGGGTGGTCAGCTCGTCCTCGCTGAGCCCGGTGCGCTCGCGGGCGACCTCGCGGATGGTGCGGCCGCTCGCGTAGGCCTCCTTGGCGATGGCCCCCGCCTGGTCGTAGCCGATACGCGGCGCCAGGCTGGTGGTGGTCATCAGCCCGCGCTCGACGAGCGCCGGTCCGTTCTCGGTGGCACGCAGCCCGTCGACGCAGCGGGTGGCCAGGTTGCCGGCGCTGTTGGCCAGGAGCGAGATCGACTGCAGGAGGTTGTACGCGGCCACCGGCATCATCACGTTGAGCTCGAGGAGAGACCCGGCCGCGCCAGCGAACGCGACGGTGGCGTCGTTGCCGATCACCTGGGCGGCGACCATGGTCACCGACTCGAGGATGACCGGGTTGACCTTGCCGGGCATGATCGAGGAGCCCGGCTGCACCGCTGGGATTTCGATCTCCGCGAGCCCGGCGCGCGGCCCGAAGCCCATCAGGCGGATGTCAGAGGCGATCTTGTAGAGCGACACGGCCACGCTGCGCAGCGCGCCGCTCGCGGCCACCACGCTGTCCAGCGTCGCCTGCGCCTGGAAGTGGTTGTCGCTCTCGACGAAACCGATCCCCGTGGCCACGGCGAGGCGCGCGATCACCCGCGCGGGGAACTCGGGATGCGTGCCCACGCCGGTGCCGACCGCGGTGCCGCCCAGCGCCAGCTCGCGTAGCTCGGAGAGGCCCTGCGAGACACGGCGGCGGCTGCGCTCCACCTGGCCGGCGTAGCCGAGGAACTCCTGGCCGAGGCGGATCGGGGTGGCGTCCTGAAGGTGGGTTCGGCCGGTCTTGATGATCGGCCAGAACTCCTCGGACTTGGCGCGCAGCGACCTCTCCAGCGCGCTGAGCGCGGGGAGCAGGTCCTCGTGCAGTCCCACCGCGGCGGCGACGTGGATGGCTGCCGGGATGACGTCGTTGCTCGACTGACCGGCGTTGACATGGTCATTGGGATGCACCGGGATGCGCGAGCCGCGCTCCCCACCGAGCAGCTCGATCGCGCGGTTGCTGATCACCTCGTTGGCGTTCATGTTCGTGGAGGTGCCGCTGCCGGTCTGGAAGATGTCGATGATGAACTGGTCGTCGAAGCGGCCGTCGACCACCTCCTGCGCCGCGGTCTTGATCGCCTCGGCGAGCGAAGGGTCGAGCAGGCCGAGCTCCTCGTTCACCGCCGCGGCGGCCTGCTTGATGAGCCCGAGCGCGCGGATGAAGGAGCGGTTGAAACGCAGCTCGCTGATCGGGAAGTTCTCCTGCGCGCGCATCGAGGTGGCGCCGTAGTAGGCGTCGGCGGGAACCTCGAACTCGCCCATCGAGTCGCGCTCCGTGCGGCCGGCGGCGTTGCTGCTCATGGCTGGCGCTCCGCGGGCTGCGCGGCCCCCGGCTCGCCGCCCGCCTATTGGTGGATCGGGATGATCATCTCGAACTCCGCGCCCTCGCCGGGTCCGGAGCGGGCGAACACCTCGCCATTGTGGCGTTCGGCCACGGACTTCACGATGAACAGCCCGAGCCCGCTGCCGGGCACCTTGCGCTGCCGCTCGGCGACCGAGCGGAAGTACTTGTCGAACAGGTGGGCGGCGTCCTCGTTGGGGAATCCCTGGCCCTGGTCGCGCACCACGAAGTGGGCGCCGCTGTCGTCGCCGAACGCGCGCACCGCGATCGTTGACCCCGGCGGCCCGTGCTTGACGGCGTTGCCGACCATGTTGGTCAGCGCCAGCGTGAGCCGGCGGCGGTCGCCACGGATGGTGACGCCTGACTGGACGTCGGTCTCGATCACGGTGTCACGCAGCTTGGCTTCCATGCTGACGTGGTCGACGGCGCCGGTGACGATCTCGTCGACGGAGACGACCTCGAAGTTGAGCTGGTCATCAGGGTCCTCGAGGCGGGAGACCTCGGCGATGGCGTTGACCATGCGCACCATCATCTCCGTGCTGGCGGTAATCCCCTCGATGGCCACCATCGCGGTCTCGGGGAGCTGGCCGAGCATCCCGGTGGAGAGCAGCTGCCCGTAGCTATTGAGGATGGTCAGCGGCCGGCGGAGCTCGTGCATGGTGATGCTCATCGACGTGCCCCGGGCGCTGGTCGAGGTCGTCATGGTGCTGAGGCGGCCGGCCAGCAGCGCGGTGACGGAGGCGGCGAGGCGACGGCCGATCTGGCCCACCTCGTCGGCTGCGGCCTCGGCGAGCGAGAGGCGTTCGTCATCGGTCATCTCGTCCGCGGCCACCTCGATCGAGGCGCGGCGCAGGGAGGCGAGCCGCGACAGCGCGGCTTCGAGGCGCTGGTCGATGCCGGCGGGCTTGTCACCCCCGAGGTCGAAGAAGGCGTTCAGCGGGCGCAGGTCGTCGGCGGTGAGGGCGACGAGGACGGCGTTGATGAACTGGCGGGGGCCGCGGTCACCCCCGCTGGACGAGCGGCTCTCCTGCTCCGCGCTGCCACGACGCATGACGTCGGCGACACGCTCGGCATGGGCAGCCAGGAAATCGCTGAACTGACCGGTCATGGGCCGTTCGAGTGTATTGGCTGCGAGTTCGGGACAGTCGAGCCGTCAACGAGGCGTTGCCGTCCGTTGCAGCCTGCGGTCAGGCAGCTCGGTCAGGCGGCGTGGGCCAGCTCGTGCACCGCCGCCGATTCCGCCTGGGCGACCTCCTCGATGGACGATGCCACCCGCTGCCTGCGGTGGCGCATCCACAGCCCGGCGCCGAGGATCCCGAAGGGAAGCATCTGGAGGTCGACGAGGACCGCGATCGCCGCGGCGTGGCCGACGGAGACGCCGGCGTGGGTGAGCATGCCGACCAGCACGCCCTCGCGGATGCCCAAGCCGTTCACCGAGAACGGGGTGAGCGTGGCCACCAGGGTGACCGGGATTGCGACCGCGAAGATCGTCCAGCTGACGTCGACGCCGATGGCGCGGGCGAAGATGTCGAGCGCCAGGATGTTGACGCCCCAGCCGGCGGCACCGACCACGATGCACTGCGCGATGGCGTGGGGGTGGCGGCGGTAGCCGGAGAAGGTCTGCGCGAAGGAGCTGAGGGTGCGCAGGAAGGCCCGTGAGCTGCGCTCGAAGAAGTGGCGGCCGACGATGCGGTCCGCGGCCAGCGCGGCCATCCAGGCCATCACCATGACGGCGGCGAAGATGCAGGCGCCGATGAGCGAGCCGAGGCCGATCCAGCCGCGCAGCAGGACGGCGGCGGCGAGGCCCCAGAATGCCATGCCCATGGTCCCCGCCATCCGGCTGCCGGCCAGCGAGGCAAGGATCTTGCCGTGGCCGACCACCTTGCCCATCTCGACGGTCCGCATCGCGTCGCCGCCGACACCCGCGGGGAGCAGCTGGGCGAAGAAGAGGCTCTGCAGGTAGGACGAGAAGAGGCGGGGCCAGCTGAAGAGGTGGTGATGCTGGCGGTGCTCGCCGTTGTCAACGGGGTTGCGGACGCCCAGGCCGGCGCTGCTGCGCAGCAGAACGCCCCACTCGAAGACCGAGGCGAGGCAGGCGATCGCGGTGAGGACGAGCGCGAGCGACGCCCAGCGCCAGTCGGCACCAATGAGGCTGCGGCCCGCCTTCCCCATGTCGACGTTGTGGACCAGGAATGTGATCCCGACGAGGGTGCCGCCAATTCGCAGCCACTTCGAGCCGAGCACGGCGCGCACGCGGGTCATCACTCTCCTCACGTCAGCCATTGGAACACCGCCGTACCGATCGGGTCGGTACGGTCGGTGGTCCGTCACCCTCTTTAACGAGCGCCGTCAACAAACCATTACACCGTCGCGAGATCTAGTCGATTCACGCGTTAAGTGCCTGTGGCGCGTTCGCCACGCGTTACCGGGATGTGCGAACGCGACCAAGCGCATCGAGCAACGTCGTTGCAGCGATCCTCGCACCTCCGGACGCTCCCGGGGCCGTGTCAACAGCGCCGCCGCGGACCGCCTAGCTGGGGTCGCGCCCGGAGAGCCCGATGAGGCGATCCTGCAGCGGCGCATCGTCCGGGACAGCCACCGCGGCCCGGTATACGCCGATGGCACGCCAGGCCTCCATGTCCGGGCTCAGCTCGTCCCACATTCCCTGGACGAGGTTCGGCGGCAGTTCCGTACTGACGCCGATCCACCGGGCAATGTCGAAGGCGCGGAATCCACGGAACGAGGTGGTATGGCGGAAATACTCGCCGGCGGCGAAATCGCCGTACGAGAGGTGCACGATGCGGCCCGAGTCGTCCAATCCCTGTGCAGCGGTGACGGCGGCGTCGCTGTACCGCCGGTAGTCGACGTCCGCGTCGGTTTTGAGGTGCTCGTACGCATCACCAACCTCGGCGGCGGTCCGGCCGGCGAGAACGTCGGGCACCCATGCCGAGTCGTACGCGTGGTAGTTGACGATCTCGCGCAACGACGCGTCGCCCTGACCGCCGCTGTGGAACCACTCCGGCTTGCGCTGGTCCCATTGCTCAGGGCGGATCTGGTCAATCACATCGGCCAATGCCTGTTCGGCGAGGATGAATACGTCGCGTTCTTTCACCTGGCACCTCGTCATCCTGGGCGGTTGCGCTGTTGATTGTCGCGGTGCGGGGCGTACCATCGCGCCGCATGCCGGTGCTCAGAGCTCTTGATCAATGACCCTCACGCTCCGCCGTCCGACCGATGCGGAGTATGCGGCCTGGTCGCGGGTCGCGCTCGAGGAGTACATCGACGAGATGGTTGCCTCGGGGAGCATGAGCAGGAGGTCCGCCGCGGAGAAAGCGCGAACCGAGGACGCGGAGCTGCTGAGCGCCGGGCTCGACACGCCCGGTCAGCTGATCTTCCGGGTCGAGGGCGACGGCCAACCCGTTGGATGGCTTTGGTTCGGGCTCCAGCAACCGAAACGCGAGCAAGGTGTCGGCTTCATCTACGACATCAGCATTGACGAGGCCTTTCGCGGCCGGGGATACGGTCGCGCGGCGATGAAGGCGGCCGAAGAGGAGGCACGCAGGCGCGGGCTCACGGCTCTGGTGCTGAATGTCTTCGGCCAGAACGCCGTGGCGCGGTCTCTGTACACGAGGCTCGGCTACCGCGAGACGTCAGTGCAGATGCGCAAGGAACTGTGACGGCTGATACGCGACGCTGGCATAAGAGACTGACGTCCCTCACTCGTCGTGCAGGTACGGCTCCTTGAATGTCGTCTGCTCAGCGTTGAAGATCAGCTCGATGTCGTCGGTCGGGCCGTTGCGGTTCTTGGCAACGATCAGCTCGGTCCGCGACTTGTCGATGTCCGGCTTGTGCATGCCCTCGCGGTAGAGGAAGAGCACGACGTCCGCGTCCTGCTCGATGGCGCCGGAGTCGCGCAGGTCGGACAGCTGCGGACGCTTGTCGGTACGCTGCTCGCTGGCCCGCGACAGCTGGGACAGCGCCAGCACCGGGACCTCCAGCTCCTTGGCCACCGCCTTGAGCCCCGAGGAAATGTCCGACACCTCCTGGACGCGTGACTCCTGGCGCCCGCCCTGCATGAGCTGGAGGTAGTCGATGATCACCAGGCCGATGCCGTGCTGCGATTTCATGCGCCGGGCGCGGGCGCGCAGGGTGGCGATGGAGAGCCGCGGCGTGTCGTCGATCCAGAGCTCCGCCTGGGTCAGCTTGTCCATGGCGGCGGCGATGCGCTGGAAATCGAGCTGGCTCGCCTGGCCGCTGCGCAGCACGTGCGAGTTGACCATCGCTTCGCTGCAGATGAGCCGCTGGGCCAATGCCTGACGGCTCATCTCGAGCGAGAAGATCGCCACCGGGACGCGCGCCAGCACCGCGGCGTTGCGCGCGATGTTGAGCGCGAACGACGTCTTGCCCACCGACGGCCGCGCCGCCAGGATGATCAGCTCCTGGGGTTGCAGCCCTTGGGTGAGCCCGTCCAGGCGCGCGTAGTTGGTGCGCACGCCGTTGATCAGCTCCTTGCGCTGGAGCCGCTCCTCGAGCATCTCCCAGGTGTCATGCACCAGCCGCGCGATGTGCGTGGCCTCGCCGCCGCGGCGCGCCTGGCTGATCGCGAAGATGCGCTGCTCGGCGGACTCGATGGCGTCGACCGCGGTGACCGCGTTGTCAAAGCCGAGCCGGGCCACCTCGCCGCCGGCGGCGATGAGGCGGCGGCGCAGCGCGTGGTTGATGACGATCTCGGCCCAGTGGCGCACCGACGCCGCGGTCGGCACCTCCAGGGTCAGCTCGGAGATGTAGTCGAGGCCGCCGGCGCGGCCGATGCCAGGGCCGCGCTCGAGCTGAGACTGCAGTGTCACCTCGTCGATCGGGTCGCCACGATCGGCGAGCGCAGTCGCGGCGCGATAGATGTGCGCGTGGCGCTCGGCGTAGAAGTCCTCGGGTTCGAGCAGGTCGCGGATCTCGGCGATGGCGGCCTGGTCGATCATCAGCGAGCCGAGCACCGCGCGCTCGGCGCCGAGGTCGTTGGGGGGCACGCGTCCGGACGTGATCGTCCCGGTGACGTTGACCGCGATGTCGGAGGCGGGTTGCGAGGTCACTGGGCGGCGACGACGACGCGCAGTGTCTCTGTGACCTCCGTATGCAGCTGCACGGTGACCTCGTGCGGACCCAGCGACTTGATCGGAGGCTCCACCTCGATCTTGCGTTTGTCGATGTCGAGGCCGGCCTCGCGCTTCAGCTGGGTGGCGATGTCGGCGTTGGTCACCGACCCGAAGAGCCGGCCGCCCTCACCCGTCTTCGCGTAGATGGTCACGGTCAGCTTCTTGAGCCGCGCCGCCGCCTCGCGCGCCTCGGTGAGCGCCTTCTCGACACGGCGGCGATTCGCCTCCTCACGCTGCTTGATCTGCTCCACCGCGCGGTCGTCGGCGACCACCGCGAGCCGCTTGGGGAGAAGGTAGTTGCGGGCGTAGCCGGGCGAGACCTCCTTGACGTCGCCGGCCTTGGCCGTGCCCTGGACCTCCTTGACGAACAACACCTTCACGCGCCCACCCCCGTGTGCTCGGTGGCCGGCTCTTGGGGAAGTGCCTGGTGATGCGAGGCCGCGTCGCCGTGATCGAAGCGACGCGAGATCATGGTGGCAACTCGCTCTCCACCGCGCAGGTCCTCGTCGAAAACGCTGCGGCCTTCGAGGACCTGCTGCTCCACGTCGTTGACCACGTCATCCGGACATGCGGCGATGAAGAGGCGCAGCGCGAGCAACGACAGCGCCACCATGTCGAGCTCGCCGACCACCGGGATGGCCGCGGGCAGGTCGATGAACGGTGTGACGATCACCGCGAGGCCGGCACCGAACGCGATCTTGGTGTGCAACGGCACGCGCGCATCGCGCATCAGGCAGTAGGCGAGGCGCGCCTGCCGGGGGAGGTCGACGGCGAGACGCTTGAGGAAGCGAAGTCGGCTCAACATGGACCGCGTAGTCTAGGCCGGTCGCCGCGCCACCCGTGAGTGTTTCAGCCCTCGAACAGGTCGCGGTGCTCCTCCAGCCAGCGCCGCGCCGCGTCGGCGTCGCCGGGGGGAACCGCGCCGTCGATGACAGCCTCCTCCACGGCGCGCTGGACGCGTCCCACCCATGGTCCCGGCCTCCGCCCGCCCGCGAGACGGACGATCTCGTTGCCGTCCACGGGTGCGCGCAGGTGCGAAACCGCGCCGCCGGCGTCGAGCCGCGCCATGCGCTGCTCGAGCTCGTCGATCGCGTCGGTGTCGGGAAACGAGGAGGCGTGAGTGTCGGCTCGCGCCAGCTCCAGCAGCCGGTTGCGCTGGTCACCGATGTCGCGCACCAGCCGTCGCACCGCGGCGTCGCCCCACCCCTTGGGCTGGTACTGGATGGGGCGCAGGTGATGGCGCACCAGCAGCGCGGTGGCGGCGATCTCCTCGTTGCTGAAGCGCAGCCTCGAGAGCAGGTCGGTGGCCATGGTCGCGCCGACGCCGGCATGGTCGTAGAAGGTGTGCTTGCCGTGCTCGTCGATGGCGTGCGTGGGCGGCTTGCCGACGTCATGCAGCAGCGCGGCCAGGCGTGTCAGCAGGTCCGGCGACACCCCGGCCACGGTGTGGGCGCTGTGGTCGAAGACGTCGTAGATGTGGAAGCCGCCCTGCTCGACGCCGACCATCGACTCCAGCTCGGGCAGCCACACCGCGAGCAGGCCGCCGTCGCGGAGCACCTCGAGCCCGGCCCGCGGGTGCTCGGACGTGAGCAGCCGGCGGAGCTCCTCGGCGACCCGCTCCGCACTGAGGATCTCCGACCGGCGCGCCATCCGGCTCATCGCCGCGGTGAGGCCTGGGGCGGTGGTAAAGCCGAGCTGGGCGGCGAAGCGCGCCGCGCGGAACATCCGCAGCGGGTCCTCGCTGAAGGTCTGCTCGGGATCGAGCGGCGTGCGCAGCACGTGGTGGCGGAGGTCGTCGAGCCCGCGTCCGGTGACGTCGATGATGCGGCCGTCGAGCGTCTGGCAGAGCGCGTTGACGGTGAAGTCCCGGCGCCAGATGTCCTCCGCGAGGGTGCCCGGGCGCACGTCCGGCTTGCGTGAGCTCGCGTCGTAGCTCTCGGCGCGCGCCCGCACCACCTCGACCACGAACCCGCCACCGCGGACCTGCCCCGTGCCGAAGCGTTCGAAGCGCTGCGGCGGCGCCCAGTCGAAACGGCGGGCGATGTCGGCGAGGACTCGTGTGCCGTCGTCACCCACGGCGAGCAGGTCGATGTCCTTGACCTCCCTGCCCAGCAGACGGTCGCGCACGAAGCCGCCGACGAGGTATGTCTCGATGCGCGCAGCCGCGGCCGCGTCAGCGATCGCCTCGATGAGCCGATCGTCGGTCAGGGGCAGCTGATGCTCGCGGACCTCGACGGTCACGCGATGCCCATCCCGAGCACGACGGCGGAGCCGCTGCGCCGCAGCAACGACACGGCGGTCAGGGCCGCGATCGCGGCGCAGGCGGCGGCGCCGAGGAACACGACATGGAGCTCGTCGATCGCAGCCCCGGTCACCAGGTTGTTGTACGCCACGCAGTTGAGGGGGGTGGTCGGGCACAGGCGGGCAGGGTCGGGCAGCATCGCCTGCACACTGTAGAAACGTCGCAGCCCAATGGCGGTGAGCAGCGAGAGCCCGGCCAGCATGCCGACCATCCGTGCGGCCACTGTGAGCGACGCGGCCATGCCGTGCAGACGCTGCGGCACGACCCCGAGGATGGCGGCGGTGATCGGTACAATCGCCAGGCCGAAGCCGAGACCGCAGCCCGCCAGCTCGAGGTCGGTGGCGTGCAGCCAGGAGATCCCCGCGAGCGGGTCGCTGAGCGCCGTCGCGGACCAACCAGCCATGAGCACGAACATCAGCGCCGCGAGCACCATGCCGCCGCCGGCGACCCCGCGGTAGCCGGCCCGCCCCACCAGTAGCCCGCCAAGCACCGCGCCCAAGGGGACCGCGACAAGCAGCCGGGCCAGCACCAGCGCCGCGGCGACCTGGGAATCCGGGTCGACGGTGGCGCGGGCGAAGACCGGCACGTCGACCAGCGCGGCCATCAGCGCCGCCCCGACGGCGAGGTTGGTGACCAGCGAGCCCACCGCCGCGCGATTGCGCAGGGCGCGCAGGTCGACGAGCGGGTCCGCGGTGCGCAGCTCACGGAGCACGAAGAGCGCGGTGAGCACCGTCGCGGCCGGCAGCAACACGGGTGCGGAATCGCCCACCACCGCGCGCTGGGGGTCGGCGCTGGCGAAGGACACCACCACGCAGCCCAGCACCAGCGCCACCAGCGCTCCGCCGATCCAGTCGAGTCGCTGCAGGCCGCGCTTCAGGTCGCGGATCGGGAGCAGCGGTCGCACGGTCGCGGGGACGGTGAGCTCACGGACGAGCAACGCGAGTGCGCTCAGCAACGCCAGCAAGGCAATCGGTGAGGTGATGCCGGTGTCGGTGAGCAACGGGGTGAACGCGGCTCCGGTGGTGATGTTGTCCTTGAGCGCCGGTGGTGCCGCCACGGCCAGCACCGTGGTCGCGGCGCACACGGCGGCCAGCGTCCAACCCGCACGGTCCGGCCGCCTTGCGGTCGACACGCGCTGTCCGCGACTCCACGGTGCACGCACCCCGGCAGCGACCATCGCGGCGAGCGGCATGTTGACGTAGAAGATGGCCCGCCACGTGCTGGCGGCACTCAGCGCGGCGCCGTACAGCGGACCGACGACGCTGCCGAATTCCTGCACCGCTCCCACCATCCCGAGCGGGACGCCGCGGCGGCGCGCCGGCCAGAGGTCGGCAACGAGTGCCAGCGTCACCGGCACCAGGCCGCCACCGCCAGCTCCCTGTAGCGCCCGGCCCGCCACGACCTCGCCGAGCGTGTTCGCCGACGCGGTGAGCAGCGAACCGGCCGCGAAGAGCAGCAGGCACGCGGTGAGCACCGGCGCCCGGCCGTAGAGGTCGGAGAGCCGACCCAGCAGCGGCAGCGCCGCCACGTAGCCGACAAGGAACCCGCTGATGATCGGGGTTGCCTGCTGAAGGTGCGCCAGGTCGATGCCGACGGAGGTCATGATCGCGGGCAGCGTGATCACCACGACGTACGTGTCGGCGGCCCCGAGCAGGACGCCCGCGGCGGCGAAGCCAAGACGCAGCCGGGCCCCGCGCGGGGCCTGCCCGGCGGCGCCGGCCATCTCAGCCGGCCGGTGGCGTAATCGTCACGTTCTCGCCGAACTTGTCAAGAACGACGGTGAATGTGCTGGCGTGGGCCTTGTCGAAGAACGGTCCTACCAGCGACACGCGGCGCAGCTGATGGGTGCCGGCGTCGACGCCGACGGTCGCCTGCACAGCTTGCGAGGGGTCGGCACTGGTCAGCAGCTTGGCGACCAGCGCTCCCGGGATGGAGCATCCCACCTCGTCGAGCTGCTCGCCGTTGAGCAGGTCGGCGCTCTTGTTGGTGGCTCCCGAGCAGGACGTGAGCAGGCTGGACAGGCCGTGGTTGGGATCGAGGAATTGTGCCGGGTCGCCAAAGCCGTAAGCGCTCGGGTCGGTCCTTTCGTAGCGCGGGGTCAGGGGTGTCTGCGCGTAGAACACCCCGCCGGTGGACACCACGTTGACGGTGACCGGGAAGCCCGCGGCGACGACGCTGAGGCTGCCTGTGAAGCTGTCAGGCCGGCGCGCGTCACCCTGGCCGCCCGTGATCAGGGTGCCGTTGCCGACCGCGCCCTGGCTGGTGAGCGTGAAATGCAGCGCCGAGGCGGAGTCGATGCTCTGCTTGGCGTCACGCAGCAGCTGAGCGGGGTCGAGCGTGGCGTTGGTGCTCGATCCGCACCCGGCGAGCATGGTGAGCACGATTCCGACGACGAGCAGACGGCCGGGGCCACGCACGCGACTCCTCCCTCGTGTTCTGCGAGGCAGTATAGACAGCGATGACGACGACACCGGAGCAGCCGACCGTTGCCGCAGGACAGTTCTTCGACCTCGACATTCGCGTTGGGCGCGTCCTCGAATGCGAGACGTTTCCCGGCGCTCGCCAGCCCGCCTACCGCATGCTCCTCGACTTCGGCGAGTTGGGCGAGCGGCGTTCGTCGGCACGGCTCACCGACAACTACACGCCGGAGCAGCTGATCGGCACGCTGGTGGTCGCGGTGGTCAACCTGCCCCCCAGGCAGATCGGGCCGGTGCGCAGCGAGGTGCTTGTGCTCGGCGCCTACCAGCACGGCACCCATGCGGTGGCGGTGCTGCGCCCGGACGGCGCCTGCCAGCCCGGAGACCGAATCGGCTGAGCTGGCGAAGGCTAGGCGACGGGGGCACTGCGTTCCCCCCTCGGGCACCCCCCAGCTCAGCGGTGTCAGCGGTTCGCTGCCCGGAGGATCAGCCAGCAATGCCCAGAGCGCGGCCTGCCTGTCGGCCATCTCCAGCACGGACCTGTACACCTATAGCGGCGTGAACCTGGCCACGGGCAGCACGCCGAGTACGGCGACACTTCCGCAGAGCTGCTCGACCACGGCGGCTGGAACGCAGAACTCGAGTGACACGCCCACAGTCGGGGTGCAGCCGCTGCTGATCCTTGTGCTCGTACTCATCGTGCTCGGCATCGCCGCCACCGTCCTGCGATCGCCTCTGCGCTACGCCACGGCGCTGGCAGCAGCGCTCGCCGCCGCCATCCTGGTCGTGGTCAGCAACAGCACCGCGCACAACGCGGTGAGCGAGAAGATTACCGAGCTGGCCAACAGGTCGAGCGGTTCGTCCAGCCTCGGCCTCCAGGGCGTCGGCGGGGTGGGCAGCTTCTTCAACATCCATGCCGCCATCGGCTTCACGCTCATCCTCATCGCCCTGCTGCTGGCCGTCGTCGTCAACGCCGCGGGACTGATCGCCGGGTCGGGGCTGCGCATGGCTCACGCTCCACTCACCGCAGTCGGGCCGGCGCACGCTGCCGAGCCACAACCATGGCCGCCGCCGCAACCTCCGGCGGTCTGAGCCTCAGCGGACGGCGACCGACTCCGCGACGGCGCGCGCCGGAAGACCCGCGCATGCACGCAGCCGGTTGATGTTGTCCAGGTCGGGGCCGCGGTGCTCCTCGCCCGGCACCTCGATGAGCCACGGGACGCCGTTGAGGCGGCCGTCCTCGAAGAGCAGCCGGAAGGCGTCGATGCCCATCTCCCCCTCACCGATGTTGGCGTGGCGATCGACGTTGCTGCCCAGCGGCTTGCGCGAGTCGTTGGCGTGGACCAGGGCCAGCCGGTCGAAGCCGACGTCCTCCCCGAAGCGGTCGAGCGTCGCGGTCACCTGGTCGCGGGTGCGCACGTCGTAGCCGCTGGCGAACATGTGCTGCTGCGTGTCGAGGCACACGCCGACGCGGTCCGAGTCCACCGCGGCGACTATGCGACCCAGCTGCCCGAAGTTGCAGCCCACGCAACCACCCGAGCCCGCGCTGTTCTCGACGATCAGCTTGGCGGGAGAGCGGGGCACGGTGTCGAGGATCTCCCGCATCGCCCCGGCCATCTGCTCGAGCATGCCGTCGAAGCCGGCCCCGAGGTGGGAGCCGGGATGGAACACGACTCCGTCGGCGTTGAGCAGCTCCGCGAGCTGCATGTAATGCACGAGCGACCCGATCGACTGCCGCAGCAACTGCTCCGTGGGCGTGGCCAGGTTGATGAGGTAGACCGCATGTAAGTAGTGCCCGCGCAGTCCCGAGGCGGCGTACTTCTCCAGGTAGGTCTGCCGCACCGCCTCGTCGAGCCGCAGTGGGCGCCACCACCCCTGAGCTGGGGGTGTCCGAGGGGCGAACGCAGTTCCCCCTTCGTTAGTGGGAAAACTGCAGCCAGGCGGCCGCGACCAGACCGAGCACGATGACCGCGTAGCGCAGCGGCTGGTCGGGGATGCGGCGCGCCGCTGCCGCGCCGATGCGGCCACCCACCAGCGTCGACGGGGCAAGGACCAGCGCGAATCCCCAGTGCACGGGGGCGAAGAATGCGAACACGATCCCTGAAACCAGGTTCATGATGCCAGTGAGCGGCACCTTGATCGCGTTGAGCCGGTGCACCGTGTCATCAACGGTCACCGCGAGCAGGGCGAGCACGATGACGCTCACCGCCGCACCGAAGTAGCCGCCGTACACCGCGGTCAGCAGCATCCCGGCGCGCAACAGCCACGTGCGTCGGGTGCGGCCGCTCTCGAGCGCGCTGGCGATCCGGCGCTGCAGGAGGAGCACGACGCAGGCGACCACGATCAGCAATGGCACCACCCTGTTGAAGGCCTGAGCCGGAGTGGTCAGCAGCAGAACGCCGCCGCCGATTGCGCCGACGATCGAGAACGGAAGCAGGCGGAGCAGGCGCGACCTCTGGCCGCGCAACTCGCGTCGCATGCCGACCAGGCCGCCGAGTGCCGCCGGTGTGATCCCGATGGTGTTGGTGACGTTGGCGTCGAGCGGAGGCAGGCCGATGGCGACGAGCAGGGGAAAGGTCAGCAGCGATCCGCCCCCGGCCACCGTGTTCGCTGTGCCTGCCATCAGCCCGCCGGCTAGGACCAGCAGGGCGTCGCGCAGGCTCATCGCGCTGGCGGTGCTTGCGTTACTGGCCGCCGAGGAAGGGGATGCCGTACGTCTCGAGCCGCGACCCCACCGACGACGGCCACACCTCGGCGATGGCGTCCGCCGTCCAGCCACCGTCGCGGTACGCGGCGCTGATCTCCTGCGGGTGCGACCAGAGCGAGAGCTTGTCGCCGCCCAGCCCGATGCACTGGCCGGTCACCTCCTTGGCCGCGTCGGAGCAGAGGAAGACGAGCAGCGGCGCGACGTCCTCGGGCATGCCCATGCCCATCTGTTTGCGGAAGAGGTCGGGCAACGGTTCGCCCTTCTCAGCGCTCTCCACCATTTCGGCCATTCCCGGGATGCTCGCGATCATCCGGGTGATCGCGTTGGGCACGATCGCGTTGACGGTGATCTCGGCGCGGGCCAGCTCCATCGCCCAGGTGCGCGCGCAGGCGGCGATGCCGGCCTTGGCGCCCGCGTAGTTGGTCTGACCGAAGTTGCCTCGCTGACCGGCCCACGACCCGACCACCACGATGCGGCCCCCGCGACCCTGCTCGCGCATGCGCACTGCCGCGGCTCGCGCGCACGTGAACGTGCCGCGCATGTGCGTCTCGATGACCGCGTCGAAGTCCTCGTCGGTCATCTTCCAGAGCACCCGGTCGCGGAGGATGCCGGCGTTGGTGCACATGATGTCGATGCCGTCGAAGCTGTCGACCGCGCGCTGCACGAGGCGCTCCGCGGCGTCGGTGCTGCCCACCGCGACCACCTCGGCGACCGCCTTGGCTCCGCCATCGGTCAGCTCCTTGACGGTCTGCTCCGCGACCTCGCCGTCGACGTCGTTGATGACCACCGAGCACCCGGCCTCGGCCAGCGCACGGGCATACGCACGGCCGATGCCGCGACCGCTCCCGGTGACGACGGCGACTTTTCCGTTCAGGTCCACTGCTTCTCCCCCGGGCTGTGTGTGCAAGCGCGCCGTATTGTCGCGGTCCGGTCTGCGCGTGCGCCTCTCAGCCGCCCAGGCGGCCGCCGGCGAGCAGCTCAGCGACCACGTACCCGACCCATGGGAGGCCTGCGAGGAGCAGCCAGCGCCCATGGGCGGAGCCGCTGCGCAGCAGTGCGAACAGGTAGACGGCGGTGCCGAGGGTGAGCAGACCGCTCAGGACGCCGTTGAAGTCGGGGCTCCAGGGCGTGAAGCTGAGTCCGATGAAGCCGAGGACGCATGCCTGGAATGCCGACGACCCGGCCACGTTTCCGAACGCGAGGTTGTCATCCCCGCTGCGGATCCAGAGCACACTGTTGATCGTCTCGGGCAGCTCGGTGGCGACCGGAACCACGATCAGGGCGAGCGTGAGCGGGTTGGTGTGCAGCGACTGCGCCACCTGGTTGAGGGCGCTGACGAAGAGGTCGGACCCGACGATGAGCATGGCCACAGCCCCGGCCAGCTGCAACGCGATCAGCAGCGACGCGGGATCACGGTTGTGCCAGCGCACGATGTGGAGGGGCTCCGGCGCGGCGTGGGCCGGCGCGCTGCCGCGGAGGGTGGCGCGCACGTAGAGCGCGTACGCAAGCAGCA
Source organism: Candidatus Aeolococcus gillhamiae (assembly GCF_016464765.1). NCBI lineage: Bacteria > Bacillati > Candidatus Dormiibacterota > Candidatus Dormibacteria > Candidatus Aeolococcales > Candidatus Aeolococcaceae > Candidatus Aeolococcus > Candidatus Aeolococcus gillhamiae. The sequence goes on from NZ_JAEKNS010000074.1 coordinate 77,739, forward strand.
GGCACGCACCCACGGGAATGCGCACCGGACGGGGCAGCACGATGGCGATGAGCACGACGGAGAAGGCGCCGATGAAGAGGCCCAGGTCACGGCGCACCTGGCCGGTGTCGAGCTCGAGGCGGCGCCGACGGCTGCGCATGACCACCGCGACGCCGGTCAGCGCGGTGCCGACGCCGAGCAGGAGAAACGCGGAGCCGAGCACTGCTCCGGTGGCGACGGACGCGGCGGACGCCTGGCCTCCAATCAGGGCGATGACAGGCACCACGGTCTCGGGCAACGACGTCCCCAGCGCAGCGAGGAGGCTCCCGGTGGCGCCGCTCGCCAGCTTCATGCGGAATCCGGCCCACTCCACCGCGTTGGTGAACAGCTCCGACGCGGCGACGATGAGGATGAGACCGCCGCCGAAGAGAAGAGCCTCGCTCACGAACGGCCTCGCAGGCGATCGAGCGGCGCCCCCAGCCAGCTGGTGCCAAAGGCGACGACGGTGCGCGGGGTCACCGGCTGCACGCGATGCACCGGTGGAGCTCCCTCCGACCGCGCCAGGGCGTCGTACACGCGCTGCCGCGACCACGGAAACGCAGTCCGCGGGATCCGGTCGGCGCTGACGAAGATCGTCCGGATCGCCTCGACGCTCCAGCGCGCGCGGCCGCCGGCGATCTCGCCCAGGAACACGGCGTCGGCAGCGTTGCGCAGCCCGCTCCACGAGTACACGCCTACCAGGCCGCGGATGTTGACGCGGTAGCCGGTCTCCTCCTCTGTCTCACGCACCGCCGTCTCCGCAGGGTCCTCGTCAGCCTCCACGTGACCGCCGGGCAGCTCCCAGCCCGGCGGGAAGGGGCGCAGCTGCAGCAGCACGCGCGAGCCGTCGACGATCGCCACCTGCGCGCCCTGCACCGGCCACACCACCCCATCCACCACCACATGCGGGGGGCGGTGCGCCCGGCGGTCGCGCCGACTCAATCGAGCTCGACGCGCTTGGGTCGCCGCGATGCCGGCGTTGTGGCCGCCTTGCGCGACCGGGGCCGGCGCGGGGTGCGGCCGCTGTTGTGCTCGATGATCACGGCGATCGCGAGCAGCAGCTCGCGCTGCGCGTTGAGCAGGTGCAGCTGCGCTTCCGGTGGCACCAGCTCGTGAAGCGAGTTGGCCAGCAGTCGGAGGGCGTCGCTGAGAACCTTCGGCGGTGCGGTTCCGTCCGCGCTCATTTCGCCGCACCCGAGAAGGTGACCCTGAGCACGCCCTCATCGAGCTTGCCCTTGGTGACCTGGGTGCCGTTGAGCACGCGGGGCAGGCTGATCTCGCGCTTGTACGGACCGACGCTGACGAACAGCTCGCCGGGGCGGTGGGTGATGTCGACCTCGTCCTTGCCCACGAAGGGAAGTTGGAGGTGCAGCTCGTAGCCCTTGCCCACCTTCTTGAGGCTCTGCGAGACGGTCGTGTGGAAGTGCTGGGTAGGGTCGCTGTCACCGAAGATCGCCTCGGCCATCTCCGCCAGCGACTTGAGGCCGACGATCTCGTGGTTGAACAGTGGAGTGCGCCGGATCGGCACCGGCGAGAACGCGAGGTCGACCAGGGCGTCGTACTTCTTCTGCGACTTGTGCCAAGCGTCGAAGTACTCGTCGGTGACCTCGTCGGGGAGCACGCGGTTCACCACCACGAGGTCGGTGAGGTAGTCGTACAGGCAGAGGTAAGTGAAGGCGCGCTGTGCCTCCTTGACCACCATCTTCTCGAGGTTGAGGACCAGACGGATGGTGCACACCTTGGGGTCGCCGAGGATGTTCTTCATGCCGTCGAGGTCGAAGAGCAGGTCCTTGACGTGGCCGAAGATGTCGTCGGTGGGGAGAGGGATGTTGGTGAACGGCTGCACCATCGGTCGAGCCACCTTCCACACCTTCCGCTCCAGCGGGAAGATCTTGGTGAGGTACCAGCGCGCCACGTCAGGAAAGGCGAGCAGCTGCAGGGTCTCGCCGGTGGGCGCGCAGTCCACGACGACAACGTCGAACTTGCCCTCCTCCTTGTGGCGCTTGATCCACATCAGGCTGGCGACCTCCTCCATCCCCGGCGGCGTGGCCATCTCCTCGGCGACGAAATCGTCGACGCCCCAGGACGCGAAGAGCGCGATCAGGTAGTTGTGAACACGCTCCCAGTGCTCCTCCATCTCATGGAGCGCGTTGATCTCCTGCGCGTAAAGGTTGGTGGTGACCTTGGTGGGGTGATCGCCGAGCTCCATGTCGAAGGAGTCGCCCAGGGAGTGCGCTGCGTCGGTGGAGATGATCAGGGTGCGATGCCCGAGCTTGGCGCACTTGACCGCCGTGGCGGCGGCGACAGTCGTCTTGCCGACCCCCCCTTTGCCGGTGTAGAGGATGACCCTCACCGGCGCTACTTCACCACGTTGCTGACAACAATGTCAGCAATAACGATGAGGGTTATCATCAGCGCCGCGATCACGGCGACCCGGCGCAGGTCGGCCGGGACGTAGGGGACGCGATCGAACGGGATCGCAGCGTCCTCGCTGTCGAGCGGCTGGATGTAGCTGGTGTTCTGGCCCCGTGCCGGCTTGGTGCGCCCGACCGGCGCGGCGGCCGGCGAGACCCGCTCGACGCGGCGACGGCCGGGGTCCGCGGCGCCGAGGTCGACAGCCACCGACGCGGCAGGCTGGAGGTCCTCCGCCTCGACGGCGACGCCCGACGGCGCGGTTGCGGTCGGCGGCGCCACGGAGGGGCCTGGGCGCCGCTGAGCGGCGCGCTGCTTCTGCTTGCGGGTCTTCTTGGCCATGACGCGCGCCAAGGGTATCGGATCACGCGCGAGCCCAACCCCAGCGCTTGCACGCAACCCTGCATGATGTGGTACTGTCCGGCCGGAACCACAAGATGTGGGGTGTCTCGTCCCCTTCATCGGGAACCATGGGCAGCAGGCGCCGGGAACCCGCACCACTCCCGGCTTCACGTCTTCGTCGAGGCCGACCCCATCCGGCGCCATTCCCCACGCGGCCTTGTGACCGCGCGGGGACCCCCGCTCCTTTTCATAGAGGGGCGATGCGCCCCTCTCGCTCCGCCGGCAGAGCCGGCTGCGCTCACTCCCCACTCGGCGCGATGAATCGCGCCGGCTCCCTGCGCTCGCTTGTCGCGGCAAATGTTGTCAGCGCAGGCGAATTCACTTCGCCGGAGTTGACACCGCTTCATGGGGGGTGTCCGAGGTGAACGCAGTTCCCCCTTCGCTACTACAGATTGAACCTGAAGTGGACAACGTCGCCGTCTCGCATCACGTAGTCCTTTCCCTCGAGGCGCTGTTTGCCGTGCTCTTTGAGTGCGTTGTACGAGCCGGCCGCGAGCAGGTCCTCGGCGTCGCTGACCTCGGCGCGGATGAAGCCCTTGGCGAAGTCGGTGTGGATGGTGGCGGCGGCGTCGAGCGCGGTGAGGCCGCGACGCAGCTGCCAGGCGCGCACCTCCTTCTCGCCGGCGGTGAAGAAGGTGATCAGGTCAAGGAGCCCGTAGGCGTGGCGCGCGAGCAGGTCGAGGCCCGGCTCGGCGATGCCGAGGTCGGCGAGGAAGGCGCCGCGGTCCGCCGGCTCGAGCTCGGCCAGCTCCGCCTCGATGCGCGCGGAGATGACCACGACGTCGGCGCCGCCCTGTGCGGCGCGACCGCGTACAGCGGCCGACGGCTCGGCGATGGCGGCGCCCTCGGCCACGTTGACCACCACGACCATCGGGTTGGCGGTGAGCAGCCAGAGGTCGTGGAGGGTGGCTCGTTCGTCGGCGCCCAGCTGCATGGTGCGCACCGGCGCCCCACCGTCGAGATGGTCGCGCACGCGCTGCAGCACCGCGACGGCCTCCGTCGCCTGCTCCTTCTCCTTCTGCAGGCGCACCGTCTTCCCCACCTTCTCGAGGCGCTTGGTCACGGTCTCGAGGTCGGCGAGCTGCAGCTCGAGCTCGATGACGTCGATGTCGCGCACCGGGTCGACGCTGCCCTCGACGTGGGTGATGTCGGTGTCCTCGAAGTCGCGTACCACCAGGGCGATGGCGTCGCATTCGCGGATGTGGCCGAGGAACTTGTTGCCGAGGCCCTCACCGCGACTGGCGCCGCGCACCAGGCCGGCGATGTCGGTGAACGTGACCATCGCCGGGATCACCTTGGGGGGATGGAAGAGTTCGGCGAGGCGATCGAGGCGCGTGTCTGGGACGGGGACCATGCCGGTGTTCGGCTCGATGGTGGTGAAGGGATAGTTGCCCACCGCCGCGCCCGCCCTGGTCAGCGCGTTGAAGAGCGTCGACTTGCCGGCGTTGGGCAGGCCGACGATGCCGACCGAGAGGCTCATCGCGACCGGATCACAGCAGCTCCAGCTCGAACGCGCGGTGCAATGCGCGCACGGCGTCCTCGATGCGGGCGCGGTCGATGATGCAGGTGACCCGCATCTCGCCGGTGCTGATCATGCGGATATTGATCGACTGGTCGGCGAGCGCTTCGCAGATGCGCGCGAACACCCCCGGCGCGCCGAGGATCCCCGAGCCCACCACGGTCACCTTGGCAATGTCGCGGTCGGCGTCGTAGCCGTCGGCGCCCACTTCGCCGACGACGCGCTCCAGGACCGATTGAGCGCGCGCCAGCTCGGACTCAGCCAGGGTGAACGAGAGGTCGGTGTGGCCCGAGTGGCTGACGTTCTGGACGACTATGTCGATGTTGATGTGCGCCTGCCCGAGCGGACCGAACACGGCCGCGGCGATCCCCGGCCGATCGGGGACGCCCAACAGCGTCACCTTGGCGACGTCGGTTTCGTGCGCGATCCCACGGACCTTGGGGCGGTCTTCCATGTCCTGCTGCCTGTGGATGAGGGTGCCGGGTGAGTCCACGAATGCGGAGCGCACCCGGATCGGCATGGAGTATGCCTCGCCGATCTCCACGGCCCGCGGATGCATGACCGTGGCGCCGGCCGAGGCGAGCTCGAGCATCTCGTCGTAGCCGATCTCCGCCATGGGGCGCGCTTCGCTCACCACACGCGGGTCGGCGCTGTGGATTCCTTCCACGTCGGTGAATATCTCGCACTCGTGCGCACGCAGCGCCACCGCCAGGGCGACCGCGGTCGTGTCCGACCCGCCCCGGCCGAGGGTGGTGATGTCGAGCTGGTCGGTGGCTCCCTGGAACCCGGCCACGATGACCACCCTGCCGGCGGCGAGCTGTTCGATCACCCGCTCGGGGACGATGTCGGTGATGCGCGCGCTGCGGTGGGCGCCGCTGGTGCGGATGCCCGCCTGCATCCCGGTGAGCGAGACCGCGTCGACGCCGCGTGCGTGCAGGGCCATGGCGAGGAGCGGAGCGGTCACGGTCTCGCCGGTGCTGAGCAGCATGTCCATCTCGCGCGACGGCGGATCGTCATCGAGCTGGTGAGCGAGCGCGGTGAGCTCGTCGGTGGTGTCGCCCATCGCGCTGACGACGACGACGACGCGGTCGGTGGTGCGCCGTGTGGCCGCGACGCGCTGAGCGACAGCGCTCAGCTGGTCGATGCCGGCGACGCTGCTGCCGCCGTACTTCTGGACGACGGTCACGCGCGCACCTCGACCCGTGCCCCGAAGTTGCGCGGGCGCAGGGTGAGCGCGGTTCCGGGCACCGCCAGCCGCTCCGCGGCTGTCTGCATCGCGGCGCTGACCGTTTGCGGATCGCGTGAGCACAAGGCGAGCACGGACGGGCCCGCGCCGGCTAGACAGGCGCCGTCCGCGCCGGCGTCGTACGCCGCCTCGATCAGGACACCCGTCGCCGGTAGCAGTGCGGCTCGCTGCGGCTGGTGCCAGCGGTCATCCATCGCCTCGCGCAGGGCCCCGTAATCGCGCAGCATCACGGCGCGGACCAGCAGCGCGCAGCGCGCTGCGTTGAAGATCGCGTCCTCGCGCGAGAACTCGCGAGGGACCACCGCGCGGGCCTCAGCCGTGGTGAGTCGCTCGTCGGGGGTGAAGATCACCGCGTGCATCTCGTCCGGTGCGTCGACGCGCTGGACGGCTGCGCCCGGGGCGCAGATGACCAGGCCCCCCATGAGCGCGGCGGCCAGGTTGTCGGCGTGACCCTCGAACCCGCCGGCGCAGTCGAGGATGTCCCGCTCGTCCCACCCGGCGCGGTGCAGTGCGACGGCGACGAGCACACCGCTGAGCGTCGCCGCAGCGCTCGATCCCATCCCGGCTGCGATCGGGATGGCGTTGACGCAGCGGAGCCGCACGCCCCGTTGGGAAGCGGGGACGTCGAGGCGCGCGCACGCCTCGATGTAGGCCCGGGCGACCAGGTTGTAGTCAGGGTCCAGCAGCTCGGGGAGGCCCCCGACATCCTCCAGCTCGATGGCGATGGCACCGTTGTCGGTCGCGGTTGCGACGACCTCGTTCTGCACCTGCAGCGCCAGCGCGAGCATGTCGAAGCCGGGGCCGAGGTTGGCCACGCTTGCCGGGACGCGGACCGTCGCCCGCATCACAGACCGAGCGCCGCCGCGAGCGACCCCGCGTCGCCGTCGATCGTGGTGGGGCCGCGCAATCCCTCCGCCGCGGTCGCCGCGTCCTTGAGCCCGTTGCCGGTGAGCACGCAGACCACCGTGGTGCCGCGCGCGACCGTGCCGTCGCGCATGGCGGCGCGAAGAACCGCCAGCGAGGCCGCCGACGCCGGCTCACAGAACACCCCCTCGACGTCAGCGAGGTCGCGCTGCGCCGCGAGGATCTCATGGTCCTCGACCGCGAGGATGGCGCCCTCGGACTCGTCGCGCGCCTCGACGGCCCCCTGCCACGACGCCGGGTTGCCGATCCGGATCGCGCTCGCCACGGT